>PMLN01000164.1 GCA_003158885.1 Anaerolineae bacterium | reverse complement strand
AAGAGCGCCCAAGCGCTGGTTCTGATAGATGGTTCCGATCCCACTATTGCCAGCGCGGCTCTTTCCGCGGCCGAATTGGCAGGCCAAGCTCACGGGGTGAGCATCAAGGCCCAACAGCTCTCCCTTCAGGGCGCTTCCATTGGAGGAGGCTCAAATCCGGTGGATGTACGCACCAATGTGCTCTATAACCCGGATTTGCTTGGAAGTTATAACATCGTTCCGGGGCTGATTGCCGTCATTCTNNAACCAGCCTCACAGCGCTCGCCATCGTCCGGGAGCGCGAGCGGGGAACGATGGAGCAATTAATCGTCACCCCGATTCGTTCCTGGGAATTGATCCTGGCCAAGATCATTCCCTACATCCTGGTTTCTTTTGCAGACACTATTTTGATCCTGGTGCTGGGAACCCTGATGTTCGGCGTGCCTATTCGAGGCAGTTTATTGCTTCTCTTCACAATGACGGGCCTTTATCTGTTACCCACACTGGGCTACGGACTTTTAATCTCGACCGTGGCACGCACCCAACAGCAGGCCCAATTGATGGTCATGCCNNTATGCGTGCGGTAGTGATCAAAGGTGTTGGATTGGATTTGATCATTCCTCAAACCATTGCTTTGATTATTTTCGCCATTGTCCTGCTTGGACTTGCAACGTGGCGTTTCCAGAAAAATCTCGAGTAAGAAAATTAAACAACAAGGAGTGAAGAACATGCAATCAAAAAGACCCTCAGCAATAGTCATTGTGTTGATCATCCTGGTCGTTGCGGCGATCGGATATTTTGGGTATCAAACCTGGAGCCAGAGCCAAGCGGCCTTGCAGTTGAAAGCTTCCGGCACGATCGAAGCCACGAACGTGAACGTGGCGCCTGAACTGGCGGGCAAAGTGAAGGATGTACAGGTGGATGAAGGCCAGACGGTCAAGGCCGGTGATGCCCTGATGCACCTCGACGATACCCTGCTGCAAGCGCAGAAAGAACAGTCGTCAGCCGCGCTGGATGTAGCCAAATCGGCCGCCTCCACCTCCGATGCGGCCTTGGCCTCGGCCCAAAATCAATATAACCTGGCCCTGCAAGCCTCGCTGGTGACGGATAACAGCCTTTTCAACCAGTGGGTGACGAACCGGCCTTCAGACTTCAACCTGCCGCTGTGGTATTTCACCCAATCCGAGCAGGTGACAGCCGCACAGGCGGAAGTGGATGCCGCACAGAAGGCGCTCACGGATGCGCAGAATAATCTGGCGAACATCCAGTCGTCTGCGGCAGGCAGCAGTTTCGTGAAGATCGAGACGGATCTGGTGAATGCGGAAGCCAGCTACAACGTGGCCAACGATTTGAACAATCGCGTCCAGAACGGCACGAACATCGATCAGTTGACACGCTATGGTCTGTATCAACTCGCCAAACAGAATAACTATCCGGCCACGAAAACGGATTATCTGATCAATGCCAGCACGATCGATCAGAACATCAAGGATTATTCCAAACAGTTGTTTGATGATTCCAAGGCCAGCCTCAAGGATGCGGAGAATGCCTACAACACGGCCTTGACTTCGCAGGCGGCCAAGGATGTCTTGAAAGCCCGGGCGGATGTCAGTCTGGAGCAGGAGCGTTGCAACACCGCCATGAACTATGTGACCATAGCACAGACGGGTAGCCAGTCGCCGGCGGTCTCCACGGCGCAGGCCGCGCTGAACCAGGCCAAGGCGGCGGACGATCAGGCTCACAACGCAGTTCAGCAGGCGCAAGCCAGCGTGGATCTGATCAACGCCCAGTTGACCAAGCTGACCGTGTTTTCACCGATGAATGGCGTCATCCTGACCCGTAATGTCGAGCCGGGAGAATATGTCCAGCCGGGAGCGGATGCCTTGACGATGGCGGACATCAGCCACCTGACGATCACGGTTTACGTGCCGGAAGACCTGTATGGAAAGATCAAGTTGGGGATGGCGGCCACCATGAAGGTGGACTCGTTCCCGAATGAGAGTTTCACGGCGCAGGTGAGTTACATCTCGGATCAGGCCGAGTTCACGCCGCGCAATGTGCAGACCGTGGAAGGACGCAGTTCGACGGTGTATGCCATCAAGTTGACGGTCAGCGATCCGCAGGGACAGCTCAAACCCGGCATGCCTGCCGATGTCACTTTCCAATAAACACCTATCATTTTATCGGAGTATTCTTACAAACATAAAGGTCACAAAGGAAAGATTTAGGAATAAGTGTCCTTTTTATCTTTGTGACCTTTGTAGTCAGTCATAACAATATGGAATCTGAACTCCTACTGGAAACAGAAAATTTAGTTCGAACCTTTGGCGCACTGCACGCAGTGGACGGACTCGATCTGCAAGTCCGTGCCGGNNTTGCTTTGCGGCGCACTTCGGCAAAACAGCGGAGTCGTTCGTGTGGCTGGCTACGAGATTCCAGCACAGGTTGAAAAGGCACGCGAGGAGATCGGTTATCTCGCGCAGCGATTCAGTCTATATGGTGACTTGACTGTTAAAGAAAACCTCGAGTTCTTTAGCGAAGTCTTTGACATGGACGAAGCCGATCGCAAACAACGTTCTCAGGAATTGCTCCGGTTTGCAGGCCTCGAAGAGTTTGCCAATCGCCCTGCCGCGGCACTTTCCGGAGGAATGCAAAAAAAACTAGGATTGGCTTGCGCCCTTGTGCATCATCCCAAAGTTCTCTTATTGGATGAACCAACCGGAGGCGTGGATCCGATTGCGCGTCAGGAATTCTGGCATTTGCTCATTGCGTTACTGCGTGAAGGCTCAGCAGTGCTGGTTAGTACCCCATACATGGATGAAGCGATGCGCTTCAATCGTGTCATCTTTATGGATCACGGCCGCGCGTTGACCCAGGGTGCGCCGCGCGATTTGATGGCCCGTCTCAATGGACGCGTTCTTGAATTGGCTGCTGTACAACAAATGGCGGCTCGAGAAATTGCCGCTGAAGATCCGGATGTGGAAGATGTCCACACTTTCGGCGAGTATGTGCATCTGCGCGTCCGCTCAGCCGAGGGTCCATTGGCCCGCATCCCACAAAGGTTGGCGGCCGCGGGTATTACCTTGTATCACCTTCATGTAGTGGTTCCCACGTTGGAGGATGTATTTATCAACCTGCTTGAAACGGAGAGCGTTACCAATGGCAACTGAAATCATTCCGCTCGATGTGCAGGCTCTGACCAAACGTTTCGGTAACTTCACTGCGGTCGACCATGTTTCTTTTACGGTGCAACCCGGAGAGGTGATCGGTTATCTCGGTCCGAATGGAAGCGGAAAGACAACCACCATCCGAATGCTTTGCGGATTATTGACTCCCACCGAAGGTACTGCAAAAATCATGGGCGTTGATGTTGTTCAAGATCCTGAAGGCATCAAGCCGCATATCGGCTACATGTCACAAAAATTCTCGCTTTATGACGATCTAACCGTAATGGAAAATCTCGAGTTTTATGCTGGCGTATACGATATTCCGAAGGAAAACGAAAAGGCGCGCCTGGCAGAGATCATTCACATGGCTGGATTGGAATCTCGCACCAATAGGCTGACGGTTGAACTTTCGGGCGGATGGCGACAGCGGTTGGCACTCGGTTGTGCGATCATCCATAAACCACCGCTTCTGTTCCTCGACGAGCCAACCTCCGGTGTAGATCCGGTCGCACGCCGCATATTCTGGGATCTGATCTACCAAATGGCTTCGCAAGGCACAACGGTTTTTATCACCACCCATTATATGGATGAAGCCGAACACTGCAACCGCGTCGGTTTTATGTATCGCAGTAAGCTGTTGGCTTTCGATACGCCGAGTGCGCTCAAATCTGCTTACTTGCACGGCGCGGCCTGGGACTTAGAGGCTAGCCCTCTGCTTGAAACCGTTGAAGAATTGAGCAGTATGGAGGGAGTCGCACAAGCCAGCCTGCATGGAGACCGCGCACACGTGATCATTGATCCTGATGTTTGGACCGCTGATAGTCTCACGAGAAAATTACTGGAAAAAGGCATCAACGTCCAAGGCATCGAAACGGTTCAATCCACGCTGGAGGATGTGTTCACATTACTGGCACATCGAGGCAAAACCTCCGCTGAATTGGATTAGCGCAACAAGGGTATCCCCTAAAATAAACTTCCCCCGAATTATGCTTCGGGGGAAGTCTTTTCTAGGTTTCAAACTTGAACTTTACTTTGCAGGGGCTGCCATCGTAGCTGGAACCCATTTGGCAAAACTGGCCATGTGCGCCCATAATGCGCCATAGAAGGTAACAGCCCAAATCGCAGCGGTGACCAACAGAACCGCAACGGCAAGCCAGCGAACAGCCTTATTATCCTTGAACCACTGCAGGAATGGGAAGGCACCCACGCCGCCCAAACCCGCCAGTACAAAGCCGATGGCGGCCACAAGAGGTTCCTGTCCCAAATTCAGGGAATAGATGCGGATGCCTACGATAATGGCATCAATGCCGGCGAAAAAGGAATAGATGGAAACCGGGATCAGATTCCAACCCTGCCATAAGGCAATGGCTGTTGCCATAAAGACCACTCCAAAAAGGGTAGAGGCATCGCCATAACCCACATTAAAACTGCCCGGCAAAGGCCATGTAAAAGACAACTGGAAACCGGTGATTATACCCACCAAGCCTGTTACGAAAAACGCGGCGGCATAGGGGCGTTGATCCTTCTCATCCATGCCTTTCCATAGATAATAGGCCAACAAGACGGAACCCGCCACGAGGTTAATCATAACGAGCGTAAGAAAATCAACGAACATTGTAATATCTCCTTATTTAGAAAAGTTTTGATTAGTTTCGTACAGATTATAACAAATAACATAACATTTGTCGTTAATTATCGTTACTCTCTTTTGTCACGGTTTTAATGGGATTATTGAAATAAAAAATCCCCCACCTGGGGGTTTTTATCTGTGGGCGGAATAGGGCTCGAACCTACGACCTCTGCTATGTCAAAGCAGTGCTCTAACCAACTGAGCTACCCGCCCGAGAGACGAACATTATAACGAGGAGTAATGGATTTGACAATACCAAACGAAATGAATTCCTTGCGGTATAATCCCCTCGCCATGCCAAGAAGGAAATCACCCGAGGATCTTTCTGCCGATGAACTGCGCCAATTGCTGATCGAAAAGCAGCGGAGCGCCCGGCGCGAGCGGATCGAACATTTTAAAAATACAGGCCGCGTGGTGTCCATCGCACCGGATGTTGCCTCCGCTCCATTCGACAAATCATCCCCTACGCCGGTAGTGGATACGCCCGAAGAGAATGCCGGAATCGAGAGTATATTGCGTGGCAGGCACCGGATCACAGATCGAATCCTATTGGGTGTTGAAATATTGGCGGTGGTCGGGTTGGTGGGCGTATTGTTGAGCGGACTTGGCATGTTACGCGATTTGAATCGAGAAGTTGCTTCCGCGCTCAATCCATCCACCGCAACGCCGACTCCTTTAATTATGGCGGTTGTCCTGCCCGAAGGACATACGCCTCCCGATGCGCAGGGCAATACCCAACCCAATGAGGCCGAGATCCCGCCAAACCTCCTGCCGATCGTGCAGTCACTGGCGAACTTGCCGCTGCCCACCCCGGGGCCGGACCAGGCGATCCGCATCGAAATTCCTGCATTGACAGTGGACGCGCCGGTCGTACAGGGTGATGGCTGGGATCAGTTAAAAAAAGGAGTCGCCCAACATATCGGCTCTGCAAATCCGGGTCAATCCGGCAATGTGGTTCTATCGGCGCATAACGATGTATACGGTGAGCTGTTCCGCAACCTGGATAAACTCCAGCCCGGCGACCAAGTGATCCTGTATACCGACCAGAGGCAATACGTTTATATCGTGGACCGCACCGAGATCGTCGCGCCGACCGCCGTAGAAGTGATGGCATCCACAGGCACGCCAAGCATTACCCTGATTTCGTGTTATCCTTATCTTGTTGATAAACAGCGCATTGTGGTATTTGCGCGGTTACAAAACTAATCCACAGATCAGACAGAGATCAACCTTGCAGAGTATTTCGCAGGTTTTTTTGTCCCACTTGTGGATGAAATCATAAAAGGAGATTTATATGCCCAAGAAAAACAGACGACAGGTGAGTAAATCGGCGGCGTTCATCGCGCCGCAGAAAACAGCGGAGTTCAATCCCAACTACACTCACATCAAGCGCGATCTCGGCCGTATTGGGATTTTAGCCGCATCGTTCTTCGTAATCCTGATTGCCCTCTCGTTCTTTTTGCGATAAAACGACGCCCAATCCGTTATTTGATGGTTGATAATGCGTAATTCATGACGCGTACATGACGGGTCACGGATTACGCATTGTCATTTGTTCATGGCTGAACCACTTTACGAACTCACTCTGACCACCCTGACATATGGCGGCGAGGCCATGGGACGCCTGGATGACGGCCGCGCGGTCTTTGTTCCATTTGGATTGCCGGGTGAGCGCGTCCGCATCCGGTTGACGGAAGAAAAGCGCGGCTTTGGGCGCGGTGAAATTGTTGAAATCTTGCAGGCTGCACCCGGGCGGATCACACCCCGCTGCAAACATTTCGGCCAATGCGGAGGATGCCACTACCAGCACATATCCCATGAAATGCAATTGAAGGCCAAGTCTGACATTCTGCGCGATCAACTGCAGCGAATTGGCAAGATCGAGAATCCGCCGGTTCAAGAGACAGTGGCAAGCCCAAACGAGTGGAACTACCGCAATCACATCCAATTTCATTTGGACGACCATGGAAAACCCGGCTTCCAGGCTTCAACATCCAACCGGGTGATTCCGATCTCGGAATGTCATCTTCCGGAGTCATCCATCAATTCCTTTTGGCCACAACTTGAATTTGAACCGAACACCGGCATCGAACGCGTCTCGATTCGTAAAGGAACAAGCGACGATTTGATGCTCGTGCTCGAATCGGATTCACCCGAAACGCCAGAATTGGAAATCGAGGCCGACATTTCGGCGGTTCACGTCTTTGAGGAGCATGCCCTTGTCCTGGCAGGCAACGATCACATCCTGATCCGGGTTTTGGATCGCGAGTTTCGCGTTTCGCCGGCATCGTTCTTTCAAATCAATACCGGCATGGCGGAGAAAATGGTCAGGCATGTCCTTGACCGCCTGCCCGTTTCCCAACCCACGATCCTTGACGTATATTGCGGGGTCGGATTGTTCAGCGCATTCCTTGCACCGAGATGCAAACAATTGATCGGAGTCGAATCATCACCCTGCGCTTGCGACGATTTCACGGTCAATCTGGATGAGTTCGATCACGTTGAACTTTATGAAGGACTCGCAGAAAATATCCTCCCCGAGCTTGCAGGCCGGATCGCCAATCCGAATTACGTACTGGTTGATCCTCCGCGTGCGGGGGTCGAAAGAGAAGCCCTGGCCGCAATCGTGAAATTGAATCCAAAAGGGATCGTTTATGTTTCGTGCGACCCGTCCACGCTGGCGCGCGATGCGAAACGACTGATAGATGGCGGATATAAGCTTTTGGATACCACGCCTTTCGATCTTTTTCCGCAAACTTATCATATCGAAAGCGTCAGTGTCTTTGAACAACGATGAAGCCGAAGATCCTCCCGCTCGGCGATTCAGCGCTGCTGATTCGGTTCGGCGATGAAATTAATTTGGAGATCAATCAACGCGTCCATGCGCTGGCCTGTCCCGCACACATGGAGGCATCGAGGGATTAATTCTCTGCAACCACGATGATCTTATCCTCCGGCGCAAAGGTCACTCTCTCCGATTTCTTTGGATTGGTGTGAACGCCATAGGATTTGCCGGCATCGCCCATCTCCGAAACGACGCGATACCCTATTGCGGTTTCGTCACGACGGCTGGCGGACTCGGCCACCGTATAAAAGTTAATCGGTTTTCCCGTTTCAACGTAATTGCCGATGGGCTTGAGATAAATCTCGGAACCTTCGGGATCGAAGATATCCGTAAAGATCGCGTGAAGCCCAGGGGTCTCGGCCAACTGCGACATCATCAAACTGACCAGATGCTCGCTGACGATAAAATCGTCCACACGCGCGACCTCGGCCAGTTCCCGGTTACGCAGGTCGCGCATTTCACTGACGACCGAGAAGCGCTTCCCGTTCTTCTCGGAGATGTCGCGTAAGTGCAACAAGGTCAACAGCGTGCGTGCGTCCGCTTCCTGCACGGTCAGGTTTGAATCGGCCAAAACGATTATGTGGTCATAACGCTCCACTTGAAGATCTCGCAGAAAACGCTGATCGGTTGTGTCACCAAATCGAATGGCAAGCTTCTGATTAACAAGATGAACGCCGCCCTCTTTTATTTCGTGTGCAACCTCCGCCTGCTCCTGCGCCACAATGGCCAACTGCGAACCCTTTGGAACATAAGAATCCAATTCACGAGCGATCACAGCGCCCCATTTGTTCCAGCCCAGGATCAAAGCCTTCTCCGGTGATGCCTTGATATTCTTTCTGGATTTCTGGACGGCACTTTCATCCAGTGGAATCTCATCCAATCCAGAAACGATCACCGTATCATCATCCTCGGAAATTGCAAAGACCTGATCCCCGGCAGAGATCATGGTTTGGGCAGGTGGATTCAGCAAAATCGTGCCATTCGCAAGCCGCAATCCCATCACGGCCGAGTCTTCATAAGCAAGCAAGGCCTGGCCGTATGTTTTTCCAACCAACGCTGGCTCTTCCTGAAAGTAAATTTCATCGCCTTCGAAATTCATCAATTCCGTGTATACCAGGGACAGGCCGGATTGACGCGACGTTTGAGCAACCACACGCGCAATCAAATCGCCGACCAGCACAGCTTGAACGCTGTCGTCCTTGCCGATCATCTGCACCACACCCAGATTCTTTGCATCATGGATCTGAGTGACAATACGATATTTTTCCGCACGCCGCCGCGGATCATTGGTGATCGCCAAAATCGTTTTGATCACGAAAATATCCGGATGCTCTTCATCCGGCGGCAGGATAATAATGGAACGCGCCCCATGCAAGCTTACAATTTCGAGATCGGACAACTCAATCGGATCGCCGCTGCGGCAGATGATACGCGTATTCTTTGAATTCGGAATCCGGGCGCGTATTTCCTCCTCCATCTCAACCTTATCTTTTTCAGAGAGAACTACGACCACCGCGCCATGCCTGCGATTCCCGTTGGCAATAATCAATTCAGAAATGATCGTAAAAACCTGATGCGACCAGCCGAGGATGACGACGTGTTCATCCTCCAACACCCTGGAACGGCCGCGGCGCAGGGCATCGACGCGCGCTTCGATCTCGTTGCTTAAAATACCAATCAGGATACTGACCATGAACAGGCTGCCGATCGTTACAAAGAACATGACCACCAGATATTGCAACGGATTGCCGGCTTCCACCGGATTGGGAGTGAGCGCCTGCGACATGATGTTCCAGAACACGGCGAACATATTGGATTGAGCGGGAATCCCGTGTAAAAGGAAGACAACCAACGTACCCAGCCCAATCAAAAGTGCGGTCGCCAAAGCCAGCCAGCCGATCAAGGCGCTGGGGCCGCGGGATAGGGTTTTATCGAATTCGTAACTTAATCGTTCGCGCCAGGTGGGTTTGAAAGACATGTTGCCTCCGACTCAAAGGGTGGAATGATTATAGAATCTTTCCGTTAAAATGCCAATGGGCAAGCCTTGGAGATTCATGGCCTTCTCAAAGTCCATGGCGAACCTATGCTTTGTCATTTTTTAACGCGAAGCACGCAAAGTTCGCTAAGATTCTTGTTTTTTTCTTCGCGATCTTAGCGCCCTTGGCGGTTCGTTTTTTGATCTTGAGAAAACCATGTTTGGAGATTTACTCTTATAAAGTTATTATGTTCATGGGGTAAAACGGCAGGGACGCAGCGAGTCTAGCCTGTGTAATTATTTGTCATTTGATCTTAGAGAGGAGAGAAGTTATGTTCGGATTTGAAGGCCCCGATCGTCGCAAGGAAGAAGAGCGTGTCCGGCACGAGGGCCGCCTGCCGCCCGGTCAAGCGCTGACGTTGAAATTTCCCGTTTTGCATTACGGGCCGGTTCCACATTTCAATCCGGCCACATGGGATTTCCGCCTATGGGGCGAAGTCGAGGAAGAGAAACGCTGGTCGTGGGATGAGTTCAACAAACTGCCGCGCACGAAACTCACAATGGACATTCACTGCGTGACACGTTGGAGCAAGTTCGATACGCTTTGGGAAGGCGTATCCGTAAAGACATTGGTCAACGAAGGCTTCTTCAAGATCAAGCCAACTGCCACGCATGTGATGCAACATGCCGAATACGGCTTCACGGTCAACCTGCCGCTGGAGGTCGTGCTGCAGGACAACTTCCTGATGGCAACACATTTGAACGGTGAACCGATCACAGCCGATCATGGTTATCCATTGCGCGGTGTGGTCGGGTTCATCCCCGCCAGTGAAGGATTGGAAACCCCCTATTTCTGGAAGGGCGCCAAATGGTTGAGAGCCCTGGAATTCATGTCCCGTGACCGCCGCGGCTTTTGGGAACAGGCCGGTTATCACAACCGCGCCGATGTCTGGAGGGAAGAACGTTTCGGATAAAAAAGGGGCAGGTCTGAGACTAAAAAGAAAAGGGCGGGTGTGAAACCCGCCCCGACGATTACGGTCGTTTGCCCAACGTTATCGTGATATCAAGCTTTTGAGCGCCACGCAACACGGTCAAGACCACTTTGTCCCCGGGGGACTTGTTCTCGATCAGATAGGCAATCAAGTCATCATATTGCATCACGGGATGGCCGTCAATCGCAATCACCAGATCGCCGCCTGCGTTCAAGCCCTGAATGCTGGTCGGCTGGCTACCGCCCTTGATCCCGGCTTGATCGGCAGGACCGCCCACCGCAACATTTGTCACATATGCGCCTGTATCCTGCGTGAGGCCCAATGCCTGAATCACATCCAGCGTGAGACTGGATGAGAAGGTACTGTTCACAAGATCGGAGGAGGGGTGAGCATAGAAAGAAATGCCAAGATAGGGATAATCCACTTTCCCGCTACTGATGAGCAGGGGCGCGACGCGTTTGAGCATGTTCGATGATACGGCAAACCCGATCCCCGAACTGATCGGCCCGCCGGTCGGCGAAAAATTATTGGTGACATCCGATTCGACAATCCCGACCACTTCACCGTTCAGATTGAGCAGGGGCCCGCCCGAATTACCGGCATTGATGGCGGCGTCGGTCTGGATGAAATCGCCGGCTGTAAATGTCTGGCCGTTGCTTCCCGGAACCACATGAAGCGAGCTGACCGTGCGGCTCAACCCAGAAACAATTCCAACGGTCATTGTCCCGCTTTCTCCAAACGGATTGCCAATGGCAACCACCGTCTGCCCCACTTTAAGCGCGCTGGAATCGCCGACGGAGATCGGGTGAAGCTCGGAGGCAGGCGCATTCACTTTGATGATCGCCAAATCGGAGTCGGGGTCGGTGCCAACCACGGTTCCATATACCTTGAGGCCGGAATTGAAATCCACTTCCACTTTGTTGTTCAGCGCACCCTGTACCACGTGATCGTTGGTTACAATGTGTCCCTGCGTGTCGTAAACAAAACCGGTGCCGAGCGCGCTGCCCTGGGAAAGAGTAACCACAATGGTGACAATGCCCGGAATGGTTTGCCGGTACAGTGCAACAAACGCGTCCTGCTGCGCCGAGGGATTATTGGGGGCTTGTACCTGAATGGGCGCCGGTGCGGACGATTGTGTTGCGCCGGGCTGTGATGAAATGATGGGCGCACTGCCAACCTGACAAGCCAGCGCGGCCAGGATAATAACTGTAAATCCAATCCAAATGCGTTTCATTTTCATTATTTCTCCTTTTAATATGTCATTGCGCGGCGCTCTCAAGTAACGTGTAAACAAACAGTTGCATAAAACATGGGATTGCTTCGGGAAGAACATCGCCTTCGGCGTGCTTCGCGACCTCGCAATGACATTTTGCTTACGATGATTTAGAACGGGAGGCTTCTTCCAACAATGATTTTTGTTTCGATGATAACTGTTTTGGAATCCTTACTTTGACCCGCACGAACAAATCTCCCTTCCCCTGCGAGCTTTTCAAACGCGGCATACCGCGCCCTGCCAATCGAAAAACCTGTTCGGGCTGTGTACCGGCGGGAATCTTTAACTTAACCTTTCCTTCCAGCGTTTCCACTTCGGCTTCACCGCCCAGCAAGGCGGTAAACACATCAACCAGGGCGGAGGTGCGCAAATCATAACCGTCGCGTTCGAAGCGGGGGTCCTGCGCGACCTCTACGATGAGATATAAATCGCGTCCATCCGGAGCCGCGCCCGGCACGCGCACCTTCGAGCCAGTGGTTACTCCCGCCGGTATGCGGACTTCGACGCGCCGCCCGCTGCCTTGCAAGGAACGCTGGGCGCCGCTATAGGCTTCCTGGAGGCTGATCTCCACTTGCTGTTGATAGCCCGGCATGGCACGCCTGCGCGTGGATGTTCCCATCCCCATGCCTCCCTGGCCGCCAAAGATGGATTGGAAGAAATCGGAGAATCCGCCTTCGCCGAACAAATCGTTCAAATCGCCGTATTCCATATGCACATTACTGCCGCCTGGCGCTCCTGCCCCACCGAACCATTGACTCCAATCGAAGTTGCCGGGCGAGCCGCCGCGCTGCTGCCAGTTGGAATATGCGCCTCCCAGTTGATCGTAGCGCGCCTTCTTCTTCGAATCGCTCAACACCTGATACGCCTCGTTTATTTCTTTAAACTTGTCCTCGGCCTGCTTGTTGCCGGGGTTGCGGTCAGGGTGATATTGCATCGCCAGTTTGCGGTAGGCCTTGCGGATGTCATCCGCGCCGGCCGAGCGTTCCACGCCCAGAATTTGGTAGTAATCCTTGTAGTCCATTGGACTGATTTTATGTCTGTTAGGCGAGCCGGGCAAGCGCCCAAGTGTGGGTCTAACAGAACTCTAACCTCAGGTATACTTGTTTTGCATCATATCATTTCGAGATGAACATTCGATGAATTTCAGGAAGGGAAGTATGCAATCCGTCTGTGTTTTTTGCGGTTCGTCCGACTCGGTTCACTCCGACTATTTAGCAGCCGCTCGTGAAATGGGGAGGACTTTGGCCAAGCGCGGCCTGCGTTTAATCTACGGCGGGGGCAAGACCGGCTTGATGGGGGCCGTTGCCGACGGCGCGCTGGAAGCGAAGGGCGAGGTCATCGGCGTAATCATTCCATCCATGCACACCGTCTCACTGGCGCACGCTAGCCTGACGCGCATGGATGTCACCGCCGATATGCACGCCCGCAAGGCACGCATGCACGAACTCGCCGAGGGCTACATTGCACTGCCCGGCGGCTTTGGGACATTCGATGAATTGTTCGAAGCGCTGACGTGGAGCCAGATCGGCGCGCACGAAAAACCGATCGGATTATTGAACGTGAAGAATTATTACGTCCCGCTGCTCGCCGCCCTTGACCATGCCGTGGAAGAGGGCTTTATCTTCCGCGAGCACCGCGAAGCATTATGTTGTGAAGTTGAGCCGGAAGCGTTGCTGGATGCGATGGCAAATCATCGGCATCCACACGAAGCAGTGAAGAGATGGATGAGGGAGGGATAAAAAAGCTTATCTGCTCACGCTTGTAAACAAAACCAATATTTTTACAGAGACCAATTGTAAACAGAATAAATCAAATATGACCATATCATCATATACTCCGAACCCTTCAATTTCAGCGCAACTTTTCCATTTTACCGGCTTCGATAAAGCTCGGAATATATTCAAGCCCGCTGCTGACGCGCTTAAAATTCTCCAACGCATTCTTCAGTCACGTATCCTACTTCTTGCACCCAATAAAGTCTATCTTATGCTGCCTGAAGGCATAGACATAGTAAAAGCAATAGACACCGATGTTCATATGGCTTGTCTCACTGAAACACCCTTAGAATTTATTGGTAGCCACATTGCTAAATATGGCAAGTTTGGCCTCGGCTTCAAAATAGGATGGGCTCTTCGTAATGGAGGCCAAAACGTAGTTTATTGTGACCGAAATTCGCCGAATAGCTATACCTATCTTATTGCTGAGATCGCAGGTCACTTTGCCAGAACAGATATGACACATAATATCCAACTAGTTAAATGGGTTGCTGGATTAGCGGCTATTACAGAGAATTTTGAATTAAGAGATGAACGAGAATGGCGCTTTCTGCGTGCGCCAATGGTAGTTGGCAATCGTCGAGGTGTTGAATTCTTTGCGGAGGATCTTGAAACTGTTATATGTCCAAAAGCTTACATTTCTAATGTCAACGAAACTCTGAAATTAATGGGGTTTAACCCAAAAGTCGAGCCAACTGAAAATTATTGGACAGCATGATTAGTCTTAGCCCTTCTTAGAAACAATGTCGTATTGAATCAAACTTGTTAGCGACCCTTTCGGATCAATCAAACTTTTCAATTCATCGTATGGGATCGTTACCGTTTGCAGTCTAGCAATTTACATTTTCAAAAGCCTTTATGTTAAAATCAATTCATGCAATTTGAAGTCTTCACGCTCCTGCCCGAGGTTTTTCCACCCTATCTCGAAAGCAGCATCCTGCAACGCGCCCGCCAACGCGGACTCATCGAAGTGCACGTGCACAATATCCGCGACTACACGCACGATAAGCATCACACTACGGATGATATTCCCTACGGCGGCGGCGGCGGGATGGTGATGAAACCGGAACCGGTCTTCGATGCCGTCGAATCAATTCTCGGTGTTCAACCGGATTGTCCCATTATTTTATTAACTCCCCAGGGACGCGTCTTTAACCAACGCATCGCGGCGGAATTTTCCCTCCAGGAAAAAATCGCTTTGATCTGCGGCCGCTATGAGGGCGTGGATGAACGCATCCGCACGCGTTTGGTCAGCGATGAAATTTCCATCGGCGATTATGTGCTGACGGGCGGCGAACTTCCGGCGCTGATCCTGATTGACGCCATTTCACGTTTCATCCCCGGCGTGCTGGGCGATCCCGATGGCGCATCGGATGACTCGCATGCTTCGGGCTTGCTGGAATATCCGCATTACACGCGTCCGCCCGAATTTCGCGGCTGGGACGTACCGGAGGTTTTGCTCTCCGGCGATCATGCCAAAATCAATCAATGGCGGCGGGAACAGTCCCTGCGCCGCACATTCGAACGCAGGCCTGATTTATTGGAAAAGGCAGAACTGAGCGAAGCCGACCGGAAAATGCTGGAGCAAATCAGGAAAACAAAAAGAGAGGGATCATGAAACTCGGAGAAGTGATTTCGATCCAGATTGCGACGAATTCCGATACGAAACTTGAGAGTGTTTTACAGATGGGGCTGGAAGGCGGCCGTTATTACAATCGTACCGGCACCTATTCCGACCAGCACGACGAATCGCGCGAAGCGACCTTGATCGAGTCTGAAGCGCTGGAAGCCCTGGCGCGTGATTATCAAATCGAGATACGCGCTCAAATCATCACATCCGGAATCGTGCGCGTGGGCGACTCCATCGAATCACTTCCTGCGTGAATCTCAAGCGGCTTTCGTTTTTTATCCTTTTCTTACTTCTGATATTTTCCTCCTGCGCGCCGCGCCCGGCAGATTGTGCGCGTCCCGCTGTGTTTTGCGTCGGCCTGGTCACGGCTTCCGGTTCCATCCAGGATGGCATCAATCAGCAAGCCTGGCTGGGTTTGCAGGATGCCAAAGCCGCAGGCCTGGCAGACCGCATCGATGCCATCGAAAGCGTGGATGCACGTGACCACGCAGCGAACATTCAAACATTCATCAGCGAGGGGTACGATGTCATCATCACGGTTGGCGCTTCAATGGCGGCCGAAACCATTTTCGCGGCACAAAAGAATCCAAAGATAAAGTTCATCGGCGTTGAACAAACCCAGGATGCAATCTACCCGAATCTAACCGGCCTGGTCTTTCATGAAGAACGCAGCGGATTTCTGGCGGGCGCCCTGGCGGCCTCGATGACCCAGACGAACCATATCGCCGCGCTGTGCGAGGCATATTTCATTGATGCCATGCGGCGGTATTGTGACGGCTTCAAGGCCGGGGCGCATTACGCCAACGCAAATGTGAACACAATCGTTACTTACCGAACCGGTTCCAACCAAAACCTTTTCAATGACACGGATTGGGGAAACCAGGCTGCGCTGGAAGCGGTGCACGCAGGCGCCGATGTGATCTTCGCAGCCGGGGGAAATACAGCCAACGCCGCGTTGGAGACGGCTGCGGAACAAGGAATGTATGTAATTGGATCCGAAACCGATCCATACGAAAGTTTAACGGAACTACGCCCCAGACTTCTATCCAGCGCAACCAGCGATGTCCGCGCCGGCATCCGCGATTTGATGCGGCTGGTGCGAACGGATCAACTGCCCGGCGGGAATTTCTTCGGTCAAGTCGAGCTTGCGCCCTTTCATGAACTCGACCTGCGGATCCCGCAATCGGTCAAGGATCAACTGAATCAACTGGCGCAAGGATTGGCGAATGATCCCAGTCTCGATGAAGTTCCTTACCAAAAACCGTAGAAAAACCAGACTTGCGGAATGACACAGTTAGTTTTATACTTCATTTGGCAATGATAAGATTTAGAGTAGGAGGTGCCCTCCCGAGAGACAAGAAAATGTTCCATAATCGATTCCCAATATCTTCCTCATCAAAATCAAATAGGAGAAGAATGATGAAAAAGCTTTACACCCTGATGGCCTCTGTGTTATTGGCCTCAATGCTCATGATTGCCCTTGGCGGCGCTGTGATGCCGGTTTCGGCCCAAGGGACAGCTCCGGACTGTACACAGGCGACGGTCTTCTGTGTTGGTGACGTGACGGATGTCGGTCACGTAGATGATAAATCCTTCAACCAATCCACCTGGGAAGGCGTCCAGAATGCCAAGAAAGATGGCTTTGCGGATTGGATTCAATATATTGAAACCTCAGACTCAAAAGATTACGCCAAGAACATTTCCACCTTTGCCGATGCCGGTTACAAGGTAATCGTGACCACCGGCTTCAACCTGACCGACCCAACCTATGCGGCCGCCAAGCAATATCCGAAGGTAATGTTCATCGGCGTGGACCAATTCCTGTCCAAGGATGCCACTCATCCCGATTGGCCGCTTCCGAATCTGGTTGCTTTGGTGTACAACGAGGATCAATCCGGCTTCCTGGTCGGCGCGTTGGCCGCCCAGATGTCCAAATCGCACAACATCGGCGGCGTGTTCGGCACCGATGCAGTTCCGCCTGTCTGGCGCTATGGTGAAGGCTATCGCGCAGGCGCTGCCTATGAAGATGCCAAGAACGGCACCAAGACGACTGTCACGAATGTGTATCATAACGATGTTGGTTTCGATAAGACATTCCTCGATCCGCCATGGGGCGCGACCACCGCTCAATCCATGATTGACAAGGGCGCGGATGTGATCTTCGGCGGCGGCGGCTCTACCGGTAACGGTGCAGTAGATAAAGCTGCAGCCGATAAGGTACTCGCCATCGGCGTGGATTCGGATCAATACTACACTCTGCCTGAGGCAGATGCCTACCTGCTCACCAGCGCAATGAAGCCCATTCCTGGTCCCCTGGATGCGTTGATTGGCCTGGCAAAGTCCGGCAAGTTCCCCACTTCCGGGCTTTATACCGGCACTTCAGGCTATGCCCCGTATCATGATGTTGCCAGCCAGGTTCCAGCCAATGTTGATTCCGAAATGCAGGCGACCCTCAAGGGTCTGACGGATGGCTCGATCAAGACCAATGTGCCTCCAGTGAAACCGGCTGCTCCTGCTACTCCCGCTACGGGTGGTGGCCTCAGCACAACCGCAATCATTATTATTGTGGTAATCGTGCTCCTTGTAGTAGCCGCAATATTCTACTTCCGCCGCAAGAAATAACTCTTCATAAAAGGGGAGAGAGCGAAAGCTCTTTCCCCTTTCCCTATTGATTAGTACTTCCTTTGGCAACGGAGTTGCTCCATGCAGAAATCTGAAGAACAGGGATTCGCAAAGATCTTAGGGCAAATACGCGAAGCATTGTTGGTACCTCTGCTGGCGATTGTTACAGCAATTATTCTGGGCGGTTTAATTATCTGGGTGGCGGGAGGCGATCCGATCGCTGCCTATCGAGGATTAATTCAAGGAGCCTTTGGTTCACCAGCAGCATTAAGCGAAACCGCGGTTTGGGCCACTCCTTATATCTTTGCAGGGTTGGCAGTCGCCTTTGCTTTTAGGGGCGGGTTGTTCAATATCGGTGCGGAAGGTCAACTTGCCTTTGGAGCCGTGACCGCCGCATTAATCGGTTACGCCCTGCCGGGTTGGCTGCATACAACCCTTCCGTCTTATATTCATATTCCATTAGCCGTTGGCTTGGGAATGCTGGCCGGGGCGATATGGGCGGCCATTCCAGGCGCGCTTAAAGCCTATACCGGGGGACATGAAGTCATCAACACCATCATGATGAACTATATTGCACTCAACATTACATCCTTTCTGCTCAACGGGCCCATGCGAGACCCCGACCCGCTCAATCTTTCAGCGCGTACACCTGAGATCGCTCTGAGCGCGCGTATCCCGCCTCTTTTCAATATTCCCGGTATGCGCGCGCATTGGGGATTCGTCCTGGCGCTGCTTGTGGCCGTTTTTATCTGGTGGCTGCTTTGGAAGACCACGCTTGGGTTCGAAATCCGAACCGTGGGCGCCAACCCCGATGCGGCAAAGTATGCGGGTATCAATGTTAAGAAAACCATTGTTATCACGATGGCAATTTCCGGTGCGCTGGCAGGATTAGCGGGCGCGATCGAAGTAACTGCTCTCAATTACCGCCACGAACTCGGATTTTCGAGCGGCTATGGTTTCGACGCGATTGCCATCGCGCTTTTGGGGAAAACCAATCCATATGGAGTGATCCTGGCGGCCATCCTGTTCGGGGCGATGCGAAACGGCGGAACCCGCATGCAGTTCCTAACGCAAATTCCAACCGATATCATCTCGGTGATCCAAGCGTTGATCCTGCTCTTCGTGGCGGCAGATGCCATCATACGATTTATTTATCACATCCGTGCCCGCGAAGAACAAGTGGTTCTCACGCGCGGCTGGGGCGGATAGGAGACAATATGGAATGGCGACGTTTGGCCGTTATTGCATTCGTGATTGTCATAATATTTGGGACAGTCGTTCTGGTTGGCTATTCGCAAACCCCAGCGCTGGTTATCATCACCAGCATGCTTGCAACCACGATTGCAGTAGCCACTCCGTTAACGCTGGGTGCGCTTTGCGGCTTATACTGTGAACGCGCAGGTGTGGTGAACATCGGCATCGAAGGCACGATGCTGGGAGCCGCCTTCTTCGGATGGCTCGGCTCGATCTACATGAATACGGTCTTTCACTTTCCGCAGTTGCCCAGTTTGATCGTTGGCGTCATCGTGGCAATACTAGCGGGCGGCTTATTCGCTTTGCTGCATGCGGTCCTATCCATCACGTTCAAAGTGGATCAAATCATCGGCGGAACGGTCATCAATATTCTTGCCTCAGGCATTACCGGTTTTCTAAATCGTCAGATGTTCTTTGGCTCTAACAGCGTGTTTCATGGGCAGATCCCGAACAGCCCGGGTGTATTACCGACCATTCACGTTCCATTCCTAGCCGATATTCCAGTTCTTGGAAAAATATTCAGCCAACAGCCCATCGCAATATCTGCAATCCTTCTGGTAATCATCACACAGATCGTCATTTTCCATACCCGCTGGGGACTGCGAACGCGGGCCGTGGGCGAGCACCCGCGCGCGGCAGATACGGTCGGCATCAATGTGATCCGCATGCGTTACTTTAACGTGATCATCGGCGGCTTTTTGGCAGGATTGGCCGGCGCTTATTTCACTCTCGAATCAATATCTTCCTTCCAACCGGATATGACCGACGGTCGAGGCTTTATCGCCTTAGCCGCCATGATTTTCGGCAATTGGACACCTTTTGGAGCGTGGTCGGCGGCGCTCGTTTTCGGCGCGGCGCAGGCCTTGCAAATCAATCTGCAATTCTTCCGGGAATTGATCCCGCCTCAGTTGGCGTTTCTTCAAAATTCCTATGTGGTTGGTCTGGCTCCTTATCTTCTGACCATGTTGATTCTCACAGGCNNGAAATAGGAGACCGGCATGGCAGAGACCGACATCGTTCTTGAAGCCAAGAACATTACAAAACAATTTCCCGGTGTACTCGCCAACGACCAGGTAAATTTTGACCTTCGCAAAGGCGAGATCCATGCCCTGCTCGGCGAAAATGGCGCGGGCAAAACAACGCTGATGAATATCCTGTATGGCTTACATAAGCCGGATTCAGGCGAAGTTTTCGTTGACGGGAAACCCATCGTCATTCATTCGCCCAAGGATTCCATTGGAGCCGGGATCGGCATGGTGCACCAACACTTCATGCTCATCCCGGTCTTCAGCGTGGCAGAAAACATCATGCTCGGTGACGAGACCACGCACCTGGGGATACTTGATATCAACGCCGTATCGCAACGCGTGCATGAGTTATCGCATCAATACGGACTGGACGTTGATCCCAGCGCGTTAGTGGGTCAACTCTCAGTCGGAACACAGCAACGCGTGGAGATCGTTAAAACACTTTATCGCAATGCCCATATTGTCATTCTTGACGAGCCGACCGGCGTACTCACTCCGCAAGAAGCAGATGATTTGTTCCGCATCATGCGCCAACTGACTGGGCGAGGCGTTTCCATAATTTTCATCACCCACAAGTTGAAAGAGGTGTTAGCGGTCGCCGACCGGATTACCACCATGAGGGCCGGCAGGGTGGTCGGAACCGTTCAGCCCAATGAAACCAACGAGGCAAAACTGGCATCCATGATGGTTGGACGCGAGGTGATCCTGACCGTGCACAAAGAGGAAGCCAAACCCAAAGAGGAAGTTCTGCGCGTCGAAGACCTGCACGTTTTGGATGATCGCGATCTTGAAGTAGTCAACGGCGTCTCGTTCAATGTTCATGCCGGTGAAATCCTGGGCATTGCCGGTGTGCAAGGCAACGGGCAGACCCAACTGGCGGAAGCGCTGACCGGCTTGCGTCCAAGCAAGAGCGGTAAATTCATCATGGGGGGAAAAGATCTCAGCGGCAAGCCGCCGCGTCCGATCATTGAAACAGGCCTGGCTCATATTCCCGAGGATCGCCAGCGCCATGGTCTCGTGCTCTCTTATACGGTGGCGGATAATATGGTTTTGTGCAATTACTATCTTCCACCCTTTGCGCGAGGCATGGTACTTCAACAGGACAAAGTGGATGAGAACGCCCGCAAGCTGATCAAGGATTTCGACGTGCGCACGCCTTCGCCCTATGTGCCCGTCTCCAAACTTTCGGGAGGCAACCAGCAGAAGGTCATTGTGGCGCGCGAACTAAGCCGCAATGTCAAATTGGTGATTGCATCACAACCGACGCGCGGTTTGGATGTCGGTTCGATCGAATATATCCACAAGGAAATCGTTATCATGCGCGACCGCGGCGTGGGCGTGTTATTGATCTCTGCCGAGCTGGATGAGATCATGTCCCTTTCGGACCGGATCGCGGTCATGTATCGCGGTCAAATCGTCGCCACCGTGCAAGCGAAAGAAGCAAACCGCGAACAACTGGGCTTGTGGATGGCGGGCGCACATGTTGAAACTACCTGAAAGAATATAACGTGTCATGGACGAGGAGCCAGTGGAACCGGCTCCTTCTTTTATTCTTCACCTACGATAGGAAAAAGGGGGCGTTCCCTTTTCAGGAGTTTGGATTAGAATTTATACAATCACTCAAGAGGAGAACTCTATGCGAAAAACAACCATGATTCCAGCGGTTATAGCAATCCTGGGCGCCATCCTGGCCTGTAACCTGCCATCCACCACCCCAGGCCAGCAGAATCCAGATGCCATACTGACCGCGGCCGCATTAACCGTGCAGGCGCAGCTGGCGGCGAATAATACACCGACTTCCGCACCGGCAGTCAATACGCCCACATTTACAGCGGTTCCATTATCGACATTCACGCCAATTCCACCATCCACTCTTACGCCCATAGCATCTGCCACGGCTACCAGCGGATGCGATAAAGGGTTCTTTGTTACGGATGTGACTTATCCCGATAACACTGTCGTAGGATCCGGTACGGCATTTACCAAAACGTGGCGTTTACAGAACACCGGAAGTTGTTCCTGGACGCCCTCCTACGCGCTGGTATTTGTAAGCGGTGCTATGATGAGCGGCCCCACGGTTCAGGCGATGAGCGGCAATGTCAANNCGGTACCTATACCGGCACCTGGGGTCTGCGTAATTCAAGCGGCGTGATCTTCACGCACTTCTTCGTGCAAATCGTGGTCAACAGCAGTGGTGTTTTCGCCGTGACTCACGTAACCTATACATTATCTTTATGGAGCCTTGCGACATTCATTCATTGTCCGCGGGTGATAGCCCATATCACTACCAATGGAGCAGGAACAGTCACCTACCATTGGATACGCTCAGATGGTGTATCCACATCTATTTTTACCCTTACTTATGGCTCGGCAGGGACACAGTCCATTAATTACGATTGGGCTCTGCCTCATGCAGGGAATGGGACAACCGAATGGGTGGGCATTTATAATGACAGCCCCAACAATCAGAGCTTTGGTCATCTGTCGTTTACTACTGCCTGCACGTCTCCGTAGAGAATGGAAAGTTAAACAAGCGAAATGCCCGGCGCATGTCGGGCATTTCATTTTTCAAAACGGGTATAATTATTTATCATGAAAGGAGTTGAATGAAGTTCAAGTTTAGTTTACTCCCGACCCTTGCAATCCTGGTTACACTCACCTTAACATCCTGTGGAGCTTCCAAAAATAGTTCAATCATTGCAACTTCGGTGGCGCTTACCGTCCAGGCACAGAATACGCAATCCACCCCGGCAACCGATACTCCCGAGCCGCTTTCCACAGAAACGCCCATCCCCGGAACGCCGGCTGTCACTACCCCCACCATCGCAGTTCCAACACTCGTCCCAACATCATCCGCAGGCCCGCTCAATTGCAGAAATGTTGCGAACTTTGTCAGCGAGACCATCCCGGATGGAACGATCGAAAGCCCAGGCGCAGTGTTCATAAAAACATGGAATGTTCAAAACAATGGCACGTGCACATGGGATACTTCCTGGAAGATCGCCTATGATAGCGGCGACTTGCTTGGCGCCGGGTATGTTTACAACTTTCCGCAAACCGTTGCTCCGGGGCAAACCGTACCCATATCGCTCCAACTCACNNGTGGGTCAGTACAGCGAGCCGCTTTCAGTGAAAATCAATGTGAACAGCGGAACGCCCGGCAAAGGCACACCCACCGTTTATGGCATCACATCGGTGACCTATAATGTCACCTATACAGGGACCTGCAATTCAGCCAACCTCTTCTTTACAATCGCCGCCACAGTCTCGGCCAGCGGTCCTCTCACCATCACTTATTATTGGCATCATAGTGATGGTTATAATTCCGGTAAAAAGACCCTTACCTTCAGCGATGCAGGCTCCCAAGTAGTGATCGATACATGGTCTCAAAAAGTGGGTTCCTCGGCAACCTCATTCTGGGATCAATTGATCGAATATTCCCCCGTCCACCAGACGTTCGACGAGGCCAAATTCCAGATGCCCTGCTACTAGAGAACACAAAAAGCCGGTGCTCTCACACCGGCTTTTTGTGTTTGGAACTTTTTGGAAGGATAAACCGTCTAAATTAACCAGATGCAACCTGTTGAAAACGGAGGATGTCATGATGACCAAGTTTCGATTTTTATTTGCCCTGCTTGGACTTTTCCTGGCCGGTTTGGCGTGCAACCTGCCATCCA
>PMLN01000390.1 GCA_003158885.1 Anaerolineae bacterium | reverse complement strand
TCTTGAAACGATCCGCCCAAGCCAATACTGGACGCCATATCCATTGATCCATCACAAGGATCACGATCATCAAGGTGGCGAGCCCCCAGCCGATCGCGCTCATATTGCCTTGCAACGCCGCAGTCTGCAAGTAGGCGCCCAAACCGGGCAAACGAAACGATTGCTGCCCCACGGTAAATATTTCGGCAGCCATTAGGAAGAACCAGCCGCCCGCCCAGGACATCATGCTATTCCATATCAAAGGAATGGCCGCGAATGGCAACTCAAGCGTTTTGAATTGCATCCAGGTATTGAGACGAAAGATCGAAGTGGCTTCGCGGAGTTCCTGCGGAATCGTTTTGAGCGATTGATACCAGCCAAATGTCATGTTCCAGGCCTGGCTGGTAAAGATAAGCACAATGGATGCAATTTCCGCCGCGATACGATGAGGCATCACCGCGCTCAAACTGATCAACACCACCGGTAGAAAGGAAAGGATCGGAACCGATTGAAGCACATCCAGCAAGGGCAATAGGACGCGTTCGGCGCGGCGATTATAGGCGGCCATCCGTCCATAAAACATCGTAAACAGAATGGACAAAATATATGCGGCGAGCATGCGCCCCAATGAATATAAAGCATAGCCGGGCAACGCGCCCGGTGAAAGAGAAATCTGTTCAGCACTAGCAGGCTGGGTGACGAATTGTGCTGCCAGAGTCAGGCCCGCATACATCAATACAGCAATGCTCAATAATACAACCCCATCCGCCAACGTGGCGCGGCGCTGGGCGGGAACATTGGTTTGAAATATTGTTTGAGTCGCCATAAACAAGTCTTCCCTGCCGTAAAGGATTGCGTCGGTTATATCATAAGTTCAAACAAGAATGTTAAAAGTTTTGTTAAACCGGCAATTATCCGCCATGGGTTATTTATGTATTCTGCTTACCCGCGAGGGTTGAACACTCACTGTAGAGGACTGGGCCGCCAAAACGGCTTGTTCGTCCTTCACCAGCCGGGTGAGATGCTTGACCATTACCGCCTGCCGCTCGCCGGCGCGCGCACCCAAATCTTCAAGGGCCGGTTCCAGCCAGGCCTGATACGAACGAACGCATAAATATATCGGACGATTGCGGCGATCAGGCAAAAAACGGCCAACCAGTGAAGCTATTTTGGAACTGACATCCCTGACTTCCGGATGAATAAGCGGCATGAGAACAATTCCGTACATGCCCTGCGACACGTTCACATAACATTTCGTTCCATTATCAAACATCCAGCCAACTGCACGAGAAGGAATTGGCTCAACGGGATGAAGCAGGGGAGGAACGATTTGTTGATACAAACTTTGGATTGCGCTCCAATGAATTTCCCCAACCCGATTCCAATTAGATGTCTCAACTTCGCCCGATCCAAGCCTCAAACCCGCTTCCGCCGCCTGGCTGATATCCCACATCCTTTGCCAGGCGTACACCGAAAAGCCTGATTTGCGCAATCCGCCAAATGCGCTGCCGGCTTCATTCGCTTCGGCGAGAACGTGAAACGCTCCCCAACTTCCGGCCTCGGCAGAGAGGCGATCGATCAAGGCCGGAAAATCCGGATGATCCAGGTGGGAAGAGGGTGCGAGATAAAGTAATTTTGCAAACGATTCGCCGCGGGTTTGGATGATGCCGCCCAGCAATGACAGGCCATCCTCTTCTGCGATCGCAGCGTAAATTTGCCGGGCGGGATTCATATAAGCCAGCAACCCCACCGCCCCCAAGGGGTTACCGCGTGTCAAAGTGCGTGTAGTATCCAGGCCAACCGCGTCAGTGCGCAAGCGATATAAATGGGGCAAATCGCGAAAATCAAGTGGGCGTATTGTCATAAGAGTGCTTTCATCTAATTTTACTTCCTTCCGGGTCGATAATGGCGGATTCCTGCGCAATAAGCCGGTTTTACGATGAATATAAGAGCATTCTTAAAATTGAGGCATTGACCGTACAGACATTATGGGTTATTTTTAACTTGTTGCACCCTTTTGGCAGATTAGAATCCCTGCCCACAGTTTTGATTCAAGAGAAAGGCTCACTATGAAAATTCTAAAACTTCTCGTTTTGTCTGCGGTCATTTTAATGGCCACGGTTGGCGCTTCCCATGGTGCGCCAGCATCCATTACACCGGCAACTCCCACACCCAGCGCAACCTACCCACTAAACGGAGCACTGGTCACCAATTACGCATCCGGAATTAATTTTGCTTGGAGCGCCTCTGCCGGGACGGGCGTGAAATACAGAATCGATATTGCCACTGATGCTGCCTTTACGAACATCATTGATGGCACCACGATCACGCCTCCACTTAATATTATTACTCCTTCGTTCTCCAGTCCCTCCCCTTCTAGTACCTTTGGTAGCTTCAGCCCCGGCACGTGGTATTTTTGGCGGGTTGCGGCCTATGCTAACGGGGCTTGGTCGGTATGGGCGGTATTTAGTTTCCGGACATCGGTCGCGACACCCGCTCTCATTACGCCAATCCCTAACGCCATATTGGAGAATAATCTAACCAATGATGTTGCCAATGACACATCCAACGATCCTGTGACATTTCCTGTACTGAAGCTTTTCTCCTGGAGTTCAATCTTAGGAGCAGAGGGATATACCTTGCAGGTATCACAATCTGCTCTATTTAATTCGTTTGTGATCAATGTCACCCTTCCCTACACAATCACCTCATATTCTCCCACAACGGATTTGCCCGCCAATACGACCCTTTATTGGCGCGTCGAGACGTTAAACAGCATCTTTGGTCCAAGCGTCTGGGCTCCAATTCAGCAATTCACCACAGCCAATCCGCCTGGCATACCCACCTCATTACAGCCGGCGAGCGGCAAGGTGGATAACGATTTTACTCCGGGATTATTTTGGAACGTTGTTGGAGTACCCGGGGGAACGACTTTTTCCTTTTATGATGTACAGATATCAACCGACAAGAAATTCGAAACGCCGACGGCTCTCTGCTTTGATGATGAAACAAATTCCATTACCCAAAGCAACCCGACGCTCGATGTGCAGAACGCTGCCCTGCCGGCCCCGCTAACTACTGATTGCCCAACCTTTAATGATAGTACTACAGGCATTCTAAGCCTGCAACCTGCGACCACATATTATTGGCGTGTGCGGGCCGTGGGCTCACCAGATGGAGGAATAAATTTTTTCTGGAGCGATTGGTCGAGCGTAAATACCCTGCTTATGTCCTATCCACAGGTAGACTCTGCTAAGTTCATTCCTCCTGACGGAACGAAATTAACCACCAATTCCCAGAGTTTTTCATGGAAACCCCCATTTGTTGGAAGCGGCGCGGTTCCAGGTACCTTTGCCCTACAAATTTTTAAATCCCAGGATTTTCGGACCGGCGCCGTTGTAAACCTAACGAAAAATGGTCCTGGGTATATCCCTGTAAAACCGCTCCCAGCCTGCACAATACTATACTGGCGTGTAAGGGCGGGAAGTTCCAATTCCCTTTACGGTTCCGGGCCATGGTCGAATTCTGCAACAATCTACACCGCATGCCCACCCAGCGTGCCAGTGCCATATTCGCCAAAGCCAGGTACAGTGGTGAATATAAACACCCCCACACTTAAATGGCAAATTTCTGTGGTGCCGTTTGGATATACTTTCAACAACTACGAGATCGAAATTACGCCGGATAAGAATTTCGGTTATATTCCGTCATGGGGCGATATCCCCATAACGAACCAGTTCCCTCCCTCTTTTACCCTGTCCCCTCTATCACACGGGACATATTATTGGCGTATACGCGCATGCGACCAAGACAGTGCCGCCACTGTGGTGGCATGCAGTCTCTGGTCGACAGCTTTCTACTTTAAGTACTAGAGCAATCCGCACAAAATATACCGATAAACGCAACTCCGAAGCCCAAAGCTTCGGAGTTGCGTTTATGTCTGCGATCCCAATAATCTTCATTTCATTCAAGCAGGAAGACAAGACCGAGCGGGGTATCTATTACATAAAGTAAATGGTATGCAAATAAACAACCCGTCATCCCGCTGCCATGGCATTACCAAAGTCATAGAAGGAACCGCGAAGAACGCCAAGAACGCTAAGGTTTCTTATTTTCTTGGCGTACTTCGCGCCCTTTGCGTTGAAAAAATAACAAAACATGGATTCACCATGAACTTTGAGAAGG
>PMLN01000106.1:9216-9947 GCA_003158885.1 Anaerolineae bacterium | reverse complement strand
GTTTTTCCTGATTGAGGCAGTCCGATAATTCCGAGTTTCATCTTAACCTTTGCTGTGGATTTCCAATCCGTCTTGTTTCGATTTCGCCTTGACCTTGTTTGCGGGGTTGGTTATACTATATCCATTGGCCGAAGTGGCGGAACAGGCAGACGCGCACGACTCAAAATCGTGTTCCTTCGGGATTGAGGGTTCGATTCCCTCCTTCGGCATTACCCTGAAAAGGCGCAGGGCGTTGGTTCGGTAGTACAAAACCATTATATCATTCTGTCTGCTTTGCGGGCGCTCGCCCGCTTGATTGTAGCGCGAGAGTGCCCGAACAACCTCGCGCTTTGTTTTTAACTTATTCATAAAGGATAAGCTGTAGAGGAAGAGAGCAATGAAACACAACCTGACGTTTTTAGTGGTGGATGTGCTTTTGGCCGTCGCTTATCCGATCCTGTTCGTCATACAAGGTGTGCGCCGCTTCTTAAGAGTTAGGAGATCGTAGCAAGTTAAGAACACCATCTTTCCTGCGGAGGTTTTCGATGTCTCCAACAATGAACGATATTCTGGCAGTGATCATGGGCGGTGGACGCGGGACGCGCCTCTATCCATTGACGAAGATGCGCTCCAAACCGGCGGTGCCGATTGCGGGACAATATCGGCTGATAGATATTCCCATCAGTAATTCCATCAACTCCGAAATTTACCGCGTTGCGATTTTGACGCAGTTCAATTCCGTATCCCTCCAC
>PMLN01000106.1:0-9115 GCA_003158885.1 Anaerolineae bacterium | reverse complement strand
CATCCCGTCCCGCGCGAGGAAACGCCGCGCCTGGGAATCTTGAAATGCGAACGGGATGGCCGCATCTCCGATTTTGTGGAGAAGCCTCAGGATGCCGAGACACAGGATCGCTTCATCAGCCGCGACGATCCGGAACGTCCCTTTGAGGCTTCCATGGGGATTTACATGTTCAAGACGAAAGTGTTGATCGATTTGCTCAGGACTCATCCCAACTACGATGATTTTGGCATTAATATCATCCCGGAGGCTGTCCGTACGCATAAAGTGTATGGCTTTCACTATGACGGCTATTGGCGGGATATTGGAACGATTCGCTCGTTTTATGAAATAAACCTGGAAATGGCCTCGCCCAATCCCCCTTTTAGTTTCTATGATCTCAAGCTGCCAATCTATACCCACGTTCGATATTTGCCAGGCAGCATCGTGCATAACAGCCAGTTGAAGGATGTGGTGCTGTGTAATGGCTGCCGCATCCAGAATGCCAGGATCACGCATTCCATAATCGGGGTCCGCAGTCAGATTGCAACAGGCGCGCACGTCAAGGATACGATTCTGATGGGCTCTGATTACTATGACCCTGGAAAACGGCCTTCATCCATTCCCACCGGCATCGGGCCGCGCTGTGATATCGAAGGAGCCATCATTGACAAAAATGTGCGCATCGGGAAAGGCGTGGTCATCCGCCCGTTCCCGCGCCACTTCAATTTCGATGGCGAAAAATGGGTCATCCGCGACGGAGTGGTGGTTATCCCCAAGAATGAGGAAATCCCACCGGGNNGATTTTTTGGCTTGACATTCCTTTCGCAACGGAATAGACTTGATTTTGGTTGGGGAGTAGCCGTGGCGGCGGTTGAGTAATGGCGATGGACGTGCCATATATCGAAACCTGTCGCCAATGGATTGTCGTCATACCATTGACGGAAACGTCATCGGCAGTCCATGCGCTTCCTGCGTTGGCAAGACCACCACGATTATGATTCGTGGTGGTCTTTTTTCTCCCCTTAGTTCGAGAGATATAATAATATGGTGTGCGTGGAGTCCCGCGAATGGACAAGGTAGAAAAAGATATACGAACGGCATGGCATACGCTCGAGATCGGGGAAGTTTTACGCGATTTGCAGGTTCATGAAAATGGGTTGACCGCCGGGGAGGTTTCCGGGCGTTTGCACCGATATGGACCGAATCAATTGCAGGAGAAACCGCGTCCCGGCTTTTGGATCATATTATGGGATCAATTAAATAACTTCGTCGTCATCCTGCTGATCGTCTCCTCGTTGATCTCTGCCTTGCTGGGGGAATGGATCAATGCTTTGGCCATTCTTTCGATCGTCATATTGAATACGGTTCTGGGAATTGTTCAGGAACGCCGCGCGGAACAGGCGCTGGCGGCCTTGAAACAATTGGCCGCGCCTGAAGCGCATGCCCTCCGCGACGGACATCGCCAGGCGCTGCCTGCGCGTGATCTGGTTCCGGGTGATATTGTTTTTCTCGAGGCCGGCAATTATGTCCCTGCCGATGTGCGTTTGCTGGAAGCGGTTAACTTGCGGATTGAAGAAGCCTCGCTTACGGGCGAATCGCTGCCCGTTGAAAAGAATGCCGCCCTGATTTTGAATCAAAACGTTCCGCTGGGGGATCGCCGGAACACGGCTTTTATGGGCACGCTGGTTTCCTATGGGCGCGGGCGGGGCGTCGTGGTCAGCACTGGAATGCATACTCAATTGGGCCTGATCGCCAGAATGCTGCAAAACGTCGAGGCGGAGGAGACGCCCTTACAGCGGCGGCTCGATCAACTGGGAAAGACCCTCAGCATTGGCGCTTTGATTCTCGTCGCGGTGGTTTTCGTTCTCGAATTGATCGATGCCACCGATATCTCATCCCTTTTTAGCGGCCCGCTGGTCTACCTTCAAACCTATGCAAAAGAAATTACCAATGTGTTTATCGTCGCGGTGAGCCTTGCGATTGCGGCCGTGCCGGAAGGCTTACCGGCCGTTGTGACCATCAGCCTGGCGCTGGGGATGCGCGAGATGATCCAACGCCACGCCTTGATCCGCCGCCTGGCTTCCGTTGAAACGCTCGGCTCGGCGACCGTGATTTGTTCCGATAAAACCGGTACTCTTACCCAAAATGAAATGACGGTGACGCGCCTTTGGGTGGACGATCAAACCATTGAGATCACCGGCCAGGGGTATTCCTCCAAAGGCAGCTTTTTTGCGAACGGCAAAAAGATTCGGTGGAAGAATTACAGGGCTGTCCGTACTGCGCTCTGGCTGGGCATCCTGAACAATGACGCCCAGATCGAACCGGTTAAAGACTCCCAACATTCCTACCAGGTGGCCGGCGATCCGACGGAAGCCTCTTTGCTGGTGGCCGCGGCCAAAGCCGGTGAAGCTTATTTAATCGTCAATCGTGAACGCACCTCCTATCCGCGCCTTGATGAAATCCCCTTCGACTCGGAACGCAAACATATGGTGACTTTCCACCTGGTGGAGAATCCGCGAGCCGGGGATTTCTCCCATTATTACGATGATTCCATGCGCGGCCGGAATATGATCGCCATCAAAGGCGCGCCGGAAGTGGTGCTGCCGCTTTGCAAATCCTATCAGGCCATGAACGATGAGCCTCATAAACTGGATAAGAAATTTCTTGGAAAAATTTACCGGGCCAACGATGCCATGACGCACGATTCGCTAAGGGTGCTCGCCCTGGCTTATCGCGATATTACCTCCAGGAGGAAAAACACCGCACTGGGGGCGCTGGAAAACAACCTGATATTTGTGAGTCTGGTTGGGATGATTGACCCGCCGCGCGAAGAAATTAAACCCGCATTGGAGAAGGCCCGCCGGGCGGGGATCCGTACCGTGATGATCACAGGCGATTATCCCAACACTGCGCGTGCCATTGCACAGCAAATTGGATTGATGCGCAGCGGTAGTGAAGTGTTGACTGGCGCCGACCTGGATCAATTGAGCGATGCTCAACTCCGCGCTGTAATGAAGGATACGGATGTCTTTGCGCGCGTCTCCCCTCAGCACAAACTGCGGATCGTGGATGCCTTGCAGGCCAATGATGAAGTCGTGGCGATGACCGGCGACGGCGTTAATGATGCGCCCGCCATCAAGCGCGCCGATATCGGCATTGCCATGGGGGTAACCGGCACCGATGTTGCCAAGGAGACCGCGGATATGGTGCTGACCGACGATAACTATGCCAGCATCGTCTCGGCAGTGGAGCAGGGCCGCATTATTTATAACAATATCCGCAAATTTGTTTATTATCTGCTCTCATGCAACGTAGCGGAGATCATGATTATCTTTCTCGGCACGTTGATCACGCGTCACTCGCCCTTGACTGCCATCCAGTTGCTTTGGCTTAACCTCGTCACCGACGGCGCGCCTGCGCTGGCTCTCGCCACCGAAAAAGGCGATCCGGATGTGATGGCGCACAGACCTCGCCCCAAAAGCGAACCCATCATCAATCGTTTTATGCAACTTGGAATCCTGCTCCAAACGATTGCCATCACATCAGTTACGCTCACCGCGTATTTGCTGGGTCTCAAACTCCATCCTTCCCAGCCGGAATACGCGGAAGCAATGGCATTCGCCACGCTGACGCTTTCCGAATTGGGACGCGCATATACGGCCCGTTCTGAATATTATCCGCTTTGGAAGATCGGTGTGTTTGGCAATCGCTATATGAACCTTGCCATTCTTTCGTCAGTTGCCTTGATTTTCGGCGTGATCTATATCCCGTTCCTCAACCCGGTCTTCAATACCGTTCCCCTGGGTTGGGAACAATGGGGAATTCTGCTTCCGTTGCTGCTGATCCCATCCATCGTTGCAGAGCTTGTCAAGCTGGTATATCAGCGGACGCGCAGGCCATTAGCATAAAACTTAAAATGATCCACGTTTTGCTGTTCGGTAGCGCTACAATCAACCGTGGTGTTCTCCATTCTTCTTAAAAACCGGCCACGGATTTCACGGATTACCACAGATNNATCCGTGGCAAAAAATTCAACCACAGTTAAATGCGGTTCTGCCTGCTGTTCTGGTTCTACGAATTATGGAATGAAAAAGTTTTCCTGTGTATGGGGGAATATCCCAAGCGTTTCAATGCCAGGCGATGGTACAGCGTGCCGTATCCCTTATGTCTTCCAAGCCCATAGCCGGGATATTGCGAATCCAATTCACACATGAGTCTGTCACGCGCCGTCTTGGCCAGCACGGAGGCGGCCGCGATACTCAAGCATTTCGCATCGCCTTTAACCAGCGAGGTTTGAGGAATGTCCAATTCGGGAAGTTCAAGTCGAAAGTCGGTCAGAAGGTAACACGGGAAAAGGGATAGGCTCTCCAGCGCACGTAAAGCGGCCAATCTCGTTGCTGCGACAATTCCCAATGAGTCGATTTCATCCGAGGCTGCAAATCCCACGCTCCAAGTCAGCGCGGAGGCCTGGATGCGCGGCGCAAGACGGTCACGCGCTAACGGGGTCATCTGCTTGGAATCACGCACTCCCTTTAGGGTCGAAAAAAGATGCGGTTGATCCGGCAGGATGACTGCGCCCACTGCCACCGGCCCGGCCATGGCGCCGCGCCCAGCTTCATCCATTCCGGCCACGTAAGCCAGGCCGCTTTGCCAGAGTTCGTGTTCCAATATGAGATCAGGTTCGATCCGGATCGTAGAGTCCTCGGCGCGCATTGATGTGGATTTGAAAGATATCATGGATCATGCGCATGGCGTCGCTCACTGCGTTGACTTTGCTTTCAGTGCGGTAATACCAATCAATGGGGACCTCGATGATGCGATAGCCGTGCCGGCGGGCAATGAAAAGCAATTCGATGTCGAATGACCAGCCCATCAGGGTCTGGCGTTTAAAAAGATCGTCGGCCGCTTCCGCGCGAAAACATTTGAAGCCGCACTGCGTATCCTGCAATCCGGGCAGGATCAACAGACGGATAATAAGGTTGATCAAACGGCCGCCCAAGTGACGATAGCGCGGTTCGTTGTAGCGCACGGAGCCGGGCGCTTCGCGCGAAGCAATCACGATATCAAAGCCGGCGACATCCGGCGCCAGGAACTTGACTGTTTCTTCGATGGGCATGGACAAATCCGCATCGCACATCAAGCGATACTCGCCGCGCGCTTCCAGCATTCCATAGCGGACCGCCAGCCCTTTGCCGCGGCCATTCTCCCGGATCACGCGCAGGTTCTTATGCTGGGCGGTGTAGCTTTGGGCAATCTCATAGGTGCGGTCTGTGCTTCCATTCTCAACGACCAATACCTCCGCTTCGAAATTCTGACTGCCAAGAAACGCAAAGACCTGCTCCAACGTTGGGGGCAGGCGTTTTTCCTCGTTATGGGCTGGAATGACGATGGATAGCAGAGGCTGATTCAAAGCGGTTGACAATTACTTGCCGAAGGATAAAAGTTGTCCCAATCCAGGGAAGATAAGGAAGGCAAACCCGACCAGGATGCAAAACTCGACCAGCACGATCAAGCCCAATACCGCCCATTGAATCGGACTCATTCCTTTCCGCTTGACCGGCAGCTCCGGCAGGGGCTGGGCCGGGTTAGGTTCGCGTAAATTTTCGGGAATGGCCTGTGCCTGTTGTGCAGATTCGTCTTGCAATGCAAAACTGAGTTCCGAAGGGTTGAGAGGCCGTGCCTGTTCGTTGGCGTTAAAAATGGCATGGGCACGCGCCGCCGGGTCGGTGGGAGCTGGAACCGGTGCATTCCCCGACGCGGCGGGAGGCATGCCTGCTTGAGGAGCGGGTTCGGACTTTGGCCGCGGGCTGACGATGCGGTCGGCCAGATCATAAATATCGTAGCGCAGCATGGGCGGCGCCTGTATGAGCGAGGCGGCAAATTGTTTGATGGCATCGCTTTGCACAACCCGCACAGCCGGCCGCATGGTATCCACGTGCATTCCGGGATCTGCAGCGATCAAAAACGGCTCAACGTGGAACGATAGATCAATGCCCTGGATCTGTAGATATCGTTCCAGCGCTTTCGCCAGGCGTATCACCCGGCTCATTAAGTTGATGGGTGCAGGTTGAGACTGCCCGCTATTATCTCTTTTGTTCCATTGATCGCCTTTTGCCTCGTACTGCCCGCGCAAATGTGTAACATGGATCACGTATACACCGCCGGGTCCGATCAGGATGATCGGTTCGACGATTTCACTGCCGGGCAGCGTCAGGTTGCGGATCAGGACAAACCCCTTTTCAAAGAGGCGATTAAGCTGGTCAATGATGACCTTCTGCGCTTGGAGGTCCGTATACCAGGATTGCCCGTATTTCAAGGTTCCCTGCAGACGATCCCACAGGGGGATCTCACCTTTTTCATTTTGGAAGGGGGTCTTGTCAATGATCTTCATGATGGTTTTTGCGCGGATACATTAGAAAACAGGCGCCCCTTCGAGTTCATCGCGTTCCGACTGATCGCGGGTCGTAATGATCCGTTCATCCTCTTTGCCGAGCAATTTTACCGGCTTGCCGATGTCGAAAGTGCTGGCCATGAATTCCTTGCGCTGGCCTATTACGAATCGCTTGCCTTGCTCGACACGTTCGATCAACATCTTGCGGTTAAGCAGGACATGGTCGGAGAACGTGGCGCCGCGCCGTTCATAGGCGCGCACCGCATCGATTTTTCCGCCTTTATAGCGGACAGCTTCTATCACGCCATCAAACTTGGTCATCAATTCTCCATGCTGATTCTAACACAAAGCCATCCTTGTATGAAAAGTTTAAAAGTTTGAAAGTTAAAAGTTTGAGCCGGATAAGCAGAGCCGCCGACTGCTTCGTACTGATGGGGGCCCGTATATCCGATAAGTCAGGATGTTATAATCATCAAGGTCGGTTTATCCATTTTCCCACTTCAGCCGTCCCGGCAGGAGCATCATTATGACCAGGTTAAACTTATTGGAAAACGCTATCTCAAAGATTAAAGCCATTGCTAAGGATGAGAAAAAACGAATCTATATTGCCTCATTGCTGGGTGTTGTTCTTGTCGTTATTCTGGCCGTTGTTTTTTTGAATTCACACAAGCCCAGCCCTCCGGTGGTGGATACACCCACTGCACCGGATTTGACGGCCACCGTCAAAGAAACGAGCGGTAGCGTAACCATTAAACAACCAGGCCAGGAAGGTTTTTCTGCGGCCGGTGTTGGCGACATTCTCCAGCTTCATGGGGAACTCCAAACCGGGTCATCCAGCACTGCGCGGCTTGACCTTCCGTCCGGCACCATTATTCGGGTCGCGCCGTCCAGCCTGTTTACGCTCGAAGTGAACAAGCAAACCTCGAACGGATTGACCACCACCTTGAATCTGACCCTCGGCCAGATTTTTATCATCCTGAAGAGCGGCTCGCTGGATATCATGGTTCCCAGCGGCGTTGCTTCCGTGCGCGGTTCCTTCATGTCGGCTTTGATCTACCCCGGCTCCGGCAAGGTGTTTGTCGAGTGCCTCGAGGGGCATTGCTCGGCAAACAATAATACCGGTAAAGTTGATTTGACTAATGGACAGAAAGGCGTCCTGGTTTATACAGGGAACGGCGCTGATCAGTTGCCGCAGTTGACCGTTATGAATCAAAATGATTATGCAAGTTGGCTGGCAATCAGTCCGGAGTCCCAGGATATCATTAATCAAAGTGGAAACGGTCAAAATGGAAGTAACCATTCCCCCAATTGTCAACCGACTAAGGACAATCCCTGCAAATGATGGGGTTGTCTTGTTCCCCGGTTGCAGGTTGTTTCTTTTTTGTCAGCCACAACTCGCATAAAAACTAAAACACCGTCTTTCTGCCAATTATGGCGAGATACGACGGTGTCTTCATCTTCTGTCGGGGTGCCGGGATTTGAACCCNNGCTCCCAAAGCAAGCGCGCTACCAACTGCGCTACACCCCGATGGTGGCAAGAGTATAATGCGAAGGATTACCTCCCGTCAAGCATGGAATCTCAGCACGGAATCTCAATGATGCGTCTTCGCCTATTTTTTGTTCTCGCACTTCTTACCGGACTTTACGCGTGTTCACCAGCAGATCAAGCCACACCCACTCCTTCTGCGATCCCTTCCACACCCACACCGAGACCGCGGCCTTCTCCCACTGCATCGCGCATTCCTGCGACCCCCACAGCCACTCCGTTAACCTGTCTCAACCAGCCTCCAAAGGTGGAAAGCGGCGAGATTGACACGACCAAGCCGCCCCAGCAATTTTTGATCTACCTGCCCCCCTGTTATGGCGCCGAAACGGATCAACGCTATCCGGTCCTGTATCTGCTTCACGGCCAGACCTATATTGACGATCAGTGGGTGCGGCTGGGTGTTCCTCAAATTGCCAACCAGTTGATCCTTTCAGGTCAGGTTCCGCCCTTCATCGTTGTATTTCCGGATGACCGCTATTGGAATCTTCCCACCGAAGCCGGCTTCGGGGATCGTGTTGTGAATCTGGTCATCCCCTATGTTGATTCGAATTACCGCACGCTGGCCGATCGTGCACATCGCGCCATCGGCGGTCTTTCGCTGGGCGGAGGCTGGGCCGCGCGCATTGGGATGACTCATTATGATCTGTTTGTTTCCGTGGGTTTGCATTCGCCCGCCATCCGCACAGAAGACGCCCCTTATATCGAAGAGTGGATCAAAGCCGTGCCGGCTGGTTCCTGGCCGCGTCTCTGGATTGATGCCGGGGATCAGGACAGGGAGCTTTCTTCAGAGATGTGGCTTGAAAATTTGCTTAGTTATTATCAGGTCCCCCACGAATGGCATATGTATACCGGCGATCACAGCGAAGCCTATTGGGGTGCGCATGTGACGGAATACTTGCAATGGTACTCGGCTGGCTGGGAAGTTGATAATGCCACGCCCACGCCCCAGCCTTGAGCCATCGGTTGGCATGCAGCCAATTGCTCCCCAGCCTCGTAAAAATATGTTGTTGCGGAGAGTACTCAAAGTATGAAAACGCAGAGTGCGAAGTCTTCGCACAGCATCCTCGAAGAGGGCCAGATTTCGCGAGTTTTCACAGTAAAACTAACAACCTTTCAGCGCACCCGTTTACCAAAGCAACTTTACAGAACGACAGATTTGGAACGCGAATTCCACGAATCTACAAATGACGCGAATAAGA
>PMLN01000326.1 GCA_003158885.1 Anaerolineae bacterium | reverse complement strand
GTGCGCAGGAGGAGCATCTTCTCTTTGAATTTGTCTTTAGCTTGTTTGCGTTTGAAGGGAATTACGAAAAAGCCCAGTATGGCGAGGGTGCTGGCGGTCAGGACCCCGGTGATATCCAGGGTGGAGGAGACCACGGCTATGGTGACCAGCACCCCCAAGCTCACAGCGCCGACCTCCAGCAGAGCAGTCTGGGCCACAGCGGCTTCAACGCTGGCGGCCAGTTCGCTGGCTTCCTGGTTCCGGTCATAGCTCTCCACAATGGTCTGGACGGTTTGGCCGACGGTATCAATCAATTCACGCCGGTGAGTCTCACGCGGACCGTAGCTTTCGCCGACCATGTGTTCCAAGTTCTGAGCCCGGCGGCGTTGCAGGTAGCTCATGACTTGCTGCCATTCGTGCAGGTCCTTCTGCACCAGCCAGTCGATCAGGCGTTGAACCTGATCTTCGATCTGCTGTGGGACGTCCGCCAGGACCTGCTTTTCGAACTGGGCACGCACCTTGTCGCCTCGTACCAGGTTCTGGACGTTGGTCAAGCGGATCGTGCTGTCGAAAAAGTCGAGGCCCCGCTGTTCGAGGCGGTGTAGGATGTTTTCAACTTCGGCCAATCGTGGAGGCAGTTCGCTGTGCAGTTCACGCTTGTATTCCGTGAGGACAGTATCCAATGAGGCGGCGGTCAATTTGTCTTCATTCAAGGCTTCGGATTGGTCGGACAGGTTCTGCCCGGCCTGGACCATCAGGTGCTCGGCTACGCCCAGTGGGTTGTTGAACTTGAGTTGGAGCCGGGTATTGTCATCTAGGGTGGCGCTGATGAACTGCTCCAGTTCGTCTAGTCGACTGGCGTTGCGCAGACGGGCACGTTGTTCGGGGTCCGGTTCGGATTGGGCGCGCTGGGCCAATTTAGCGGAGACAGAATACAGCTGAGGTTGATCTCCAAGTATCTTGGCGGTGTGTTTCAGGATGAAGTCGCGGACTTCCTGCAGGGCCGATTCATCTTCGAAGATGTCCACCTTATTCAGAACAAAGACGACTTTCTTCCCCCAGGTCAGGATGCGTTCCAGGAATTGTCGTTCGCTTTCGGTCAGGGGATGATCGGCAGAAGTAATGAACAGAACCAGGTCACTCCGCGGGACGAACTCGTCCGTCAACCGCTCGTGATGGCGGATGATGGCATTCGTACCCGGTGTATCAACAATGTTCAGTTCTTTCAGGAGCGGCAGGGGGTAGGTATAAACGGCAAAGTTTTCGTCGACTACTTGTTCGGCGGCTTGTTTGCCCCACTTGACCAGGGTGACACGCGAGGTGGTGGGGGTGGCACCTTCGGCCAGGACTTTTTGTCCAAGCAGGGCGTTGATCAATGCGCTCTTGCCAGCGTTGAACTCGCCGGCGACGACGATCAGGAAAAGTTCGTCCAATTGCAGGATGGCTTTCTGCAGGCTGTCCAGAGCTTGGCGCGGCAGATCAAACCCGGCCAGGGTGAGTTGGAACCCGGCCAAGGCTTCTTTTTCGTCGCGCAGGAAAAGGGCTTGCTGATCGGTGAGTATGGACTGGTGCATGGGCATCTCCTTATACTATTGCATGCATAAATTTCTGAACCAAAGTGACCACGAAGCAAGGAAGAAACGACGATTTGGGTTCGAATATTTACGCAGTACTCTGTAAATACCGACAGACTGTCATTATTCCTGAATTTCCAGTTCGAGCCAGGTGGCTTCGTAATAAGTTTCCCGGTAACGAGCCAGGCGCAATTCCTGGCTGACATGCTGAGCGGTCAGTTCGGCTTCCAGTTGACGAATACGAGACTGTAATTCAATAACCTGACTGCGCAGGCTCAGGATCGTTTCAGCCGCCGCTTCATCCATACCCAGATCTTTTTGTAAACGGCGCTGGCTGCGCAACTCAAAGCCTTCATATTGACCATACCAATAACTTTTTCTGGATGTGTTTTCGGGAATCATAGAAACCTCATTAGGAACATGTTTAAGAAAGTTTTTGACGTGAAGAAGCCAACGCATGGATGCTGTCCACTTCCTGATCGGTCAGCGATTCCGGTAGCACCAGTTTGACGCGAGCAAACAAGTCGCCGCGTTTATCGGGGTCACCCAGGTGGGGCATGCCTTTGCCGCGTATGCGGAAACTACGGTTCGCATTGGTGCGTACTGGGATTGTCAAGGTTAACGGCCGTTCCATTGCGGGGATGCGGACTTCGCCCCCGGCAACGGCGGTGAAGATATCAACCGGCACATCCATGTGCAAATCATCTCCTTCGCGCTCAAACGTGTCATTGGGAAGGACCTGAATGATCAAATACAAATCTCCAGCCGGGCCGCCGCTTTTCCCCGGTTCCGCTTGCCCTGCCAGACGAACCCTAGATCCAGTGCGCACACCCGCTGGAATACCGGCTTTGATGCGGCGCCCATCTATTTCCAACGGGCGCTCTGCGCCATGAAAAGCCTCTTCCAGGGTTAGATCGACTTCGTACTCTACATCTCGTCCGCGACGCGGGCTGGACGGAGTAGCTCTGCTACTCTTGCGCGCCTGGCCAAAGATATTGGTGAAGAAATCGGAATACGGCGAATCGCTTCCGAAGAGGTCTTCCAGGTCTTCGGGACTGGCGTATTGGACGTGCGCGCCTTGGCCAGGCTTGGCCGACCAGTTCTGCCAGTCGAAATCCTGTTGAGAACCACCGGTCTGCTGCCATTGCTGGTATTGCGCTCGCAACTCATCGTACTTCTTACGTTGTTTCGCATCCGATAGAACCTGATAGGCTTCGTTAATCGTCTTGAATTGTTCTTCCGCATTTTTATTGCCCGGGTTTACATCCGGGTGCACCTTGCGAGCCAGTTGGCGAAAGGCCTGCTGGATAACCTTCTTTTCAGCGTTCGGCGCTACACCCAATATTTCATAGTAATCTTTAAAGTCCATGGAGCACCGTTTTATTTGCCTTCCTATTCATGGTTCGATTCTTTGCCGTTTTTGGACTGCCATTTTTTATAAGCAGATTCAATTTCCCCGGCTGTGTGCGTATCGCAGGCAACCAGTGGCCGCCGTTCGTCCGGCACGATGTGGCCGCCGGGGCTGGTCACAGTACAATCCACGAGCCGTCCGTTCGGGGTATACACGGCAAGAACGTTGAATAGTTTGGCACATACAATACAGCCGTGAATCTCGACCGCATTTTTGTTTTCAGACACGGAACCTCCAGGAATGTATTGCCTACCTAACCAACCTTAACTTTCAGGACCAGCGTCTATGCACCGGGAAGGAAGGAATTTCCATTTTACATCTCCATAATAAATTATCCGGATTTCAACACCTGTTGGTTCAGGCTGGAATATCCATGAATTCATCTGAAACGAACACTCGTCGAATACATCCATCGCTGGGGAATATGCGTCTCCCCAAACGATGTGATTACAGATGATGTATTCGAAGTCGCCTCGCCTTAAACTTGCGGAGCATTCCATAGTTGGATGGATATCACTGATCGTCAGTCAAATTTGGCGCCGATCACGCACCCGCCTCAGCATGGTGAGTCACTTCGAGCGCCCCGCTGCCCTGCAAGATTTTATGGGCGAGCGTCACTTCTTCCACGCTGCCGTGAACCATTAGCAGATATTTGCCGCCCTTCAAATGCTCCTCGTACTTGAGGATGTGTTGCTTGGAAACGCCCCAGCCGACCAGTGCGCCCAGCAATCCGCCGCCCGCTGCTCCAGCTACCACGCCTTCCATGCTGCCAAGCAACATTGCGGCAAAAGATCCCGCGACCAGCAAAGGCCCAAAACCGGGAACCCAAAGGAACGCTGCGCCGACAAGTAGTCCAAAGAGCCCGCCGACCCATCCACCGGTGTTGGCACCTGCCTTGGCGACATCGCCCGCTGTCACATAACCATGTACTTCTTTCACGCTCTGCATATCTTGGGCAACGAAGGAGACCTG
>PMLN01000075.1 GCA_003158885.1 Anaerolineae bacterium | reverse complement strand
CTCCCCAAATATCGACGATTCAACTATCAAATCTTCACCCCGAATTTTCCTCGTCGGATTTGGGGAGGGTAGGGCGGCATTCCCTTACATAAACTGATTCAATGACACATAATCTTTAATATATTCAGGAATTCTCACGCGCCATGAACTCGGCACGGCTCTAAAGTCCTGCATATTGAAAGAGGAATTCGTGTTCAATTCGGTCAAGCGCTTGTTCTCGATGATCTCGCGCACCTGATGGTCGGTAATATACGCCTTGAAGGAATATTTCAACGGCAGGATCAATTCGGGCTTTTCCGGCTTGGCGTCCGCCACGAACTTCTCGAACTCCTCCTCCAGCAGATCATCCCGGCTCTTGAACTGCCCAATAAACCCATAGGCCTTTTCGACGATCTCGCGCAAGGAAAGCCTGCGGTCGATGCCCGCCGCCTTGCGCAGTTTATCCAGCGTGAAGAACTCTTCGGGCTTATCGAAGATGTGAGTGGAAACATACTCGACAATCCGCTCCCAATTTCCGGCCTGTACGTTCGTTTGGATGAACTCATCCGCCTTGACCCGTTCCTCGAATTTCTCGAAGAACATCCGGTCAATCTTCATCCCTTCCAGACCGATCTGGTGCTCCTGGATGGATTTCAAAACATCGGGGTCGAAGCGCTCATACCCTTCGATCACGACCGTCGTTCCCGTATCAGTGCCTGAACCCATGCTCGTTCTCGCCTTGGCAGTACGCGGCAGCTTGATCACTTCATCGTACTTGAATTTCTCTTCAAAGTATTCGCAGTTGGCAAAGAAATCAAATAACGCATACTGGGTTTTCTTCGCCGATCCAATCTGCGCCTTTCGCCCAGGATCGAATAAGTCCTTTGTAAACTCGTAGGTACGTGTTCCGCGTCCCTTGATCTGGATAAAATCTGTGGGCGAGAAGATGGGACGCATCAGGCACAGATTCAAAATATCTTCGCAATCGTAACCTGTGGTCATCATTCCAACGGTCACACAAACGCGGGTTTTGCTGGTTTTATAGTTGGGAATAAAATTTGCCGATCCGCCCAGGTTATTGTTTGAGAAGTTGATCGTGAACTGTTGGGCATCCTGCACTTGCGAGGTTACCTGCATGGCAAAATCCGATTGGTATTTGCCCGGGAAGATTTGGTCGGCCAATGTATTCAGGATTTGCGTTAGCTTTGCGGCGTGGTGTTGGCTGACTGCAAAGAGGATCGTTTTGCCGATTTCACCGCTGATGGGGTCTCGTAGCGCCTTCTCCATGAATGTCTTGCAAAAAGTGTAATTCGTGGGATCGGAGAAGAATTTTCTTTCAAAGTCTCGCTGGAAATAACTGTCTTCCTGCTCGCCTTCCTCCGTCTCGAGGATCACAGAATAGCCTTCATCGGCCAGCAATTGAGTGGTCACATCGGTGCGTGCATCCACCACCTTCGGATTGATCAGGAATTTATCGTGTACCCCCTCCAACAGTGAATATCGGAAAGTGGGCTGTCCGCCTTCGCATCCAAATGTGCGATAGGTATCCAGCAGGATTCGCCGTTCCAGTTCGCGCGGGTCGCGTGCATTAGTGTGGTCGAACTTTTTGAGATAGTCTTTTGGCGTTGCGGTTAGACCGAGTTTATACCCAATAAAATAATCGAACACCGAGCGCGCATTGCCTCCGATGGATCGGTGTGCTTCATCGGAGATGATTAGATCGAAATCGGTGGGAGAGAATAGTTTTTTGTATTTATTGTTAAATAGCAGGGATTGAACCGTCGTAACAACGATTCCTGCTTTACGCCAGTCTTCACGGTTTTCCTTGTAAACGGTGGTCGTGAAATCGTTTTTTAGAAACTGTACAAAACGCTTTTTTGCCTGATCCTCAAGTTCAAGCCGGTCTACCAGGAACAGGACGCGTTTGGCATTGCCCGTTTTCAGAAAGAGTTTGATGACCGCCGCCGCGCTCAGTGTCTTTCCCGTACCGGTCGCCATCTCGAACAGGAAGCGGTCATTTCCCTCCTCGACGGATTTCTGCAGAGCCTGAATCGCCCGGATTTGATACTCACGCAAGAAACGCAGGTTATTTTTCTCGATGAAGCCCGGGCGTTCCTGTTCATTCTTCCAGGAAGCTTCCTCCATATACGTTGGGTATTGGGTTTGCACGATGTAGTCGGCAGGAATCGACTCGGCGATCAGCCTCTTGGGGTCAGGCCGTGTGGTCTGGTAGCTCCTTACTGAACCCGGTTTGGGGTATTGAGTAATGATGGTTGGATTGCCGCGCTCCAAATCCCAGAAATAATGTAAATTGCCATTGGACAAAATCACAAAACGGCAGTTCTGTGATTTGGCGTATTTCCTTGCCTGCTCTTTTGCGGATAATGGATTTTTATCTTCTGATTTGGCTTCCAGCACGATCAATGGATAACCCCGCTCATCCAACAGCAGAAAATCAAGAAATCCGTTCCGGGTGGTTTCAAAATCCTCGCCAAAAGAATCGATCTCTCTCTGGGTGATCTTCGTATGCAATTCAAGTTGGATATTTGCCGGCCCCTCTTCGTCATCGAAGAAACGCCAGCCTGCCTCTACCAGCAGCTTGTTGATCTTGATTCTAGCTTTGGCTTCTTTGCTCATCGGAGTTTATCTTTGGCGGGAAACCCCGCTCAATACATCAAGCATACAGCTAAATCCCCATCCACGCAAGCCTTCGGCGCCGTCTCGCCTCACCCTCCATTATCCCTTCCCCATTTCCTTTCCGCTGCCCGCCCTCCTTCTTTGAGGGTCGCGCCTTTTGCGTTTTGCGCATTTGCGTTTTCAGTTAGGTCTGCCTCATCCGCGTACTATTCCCCTTGCGTTTCCTCCTCCTCTCCCCAACACGGACTATTTTCCTCTCTCAACTCCGCGTTCTCCAAATTCGCATCCAAAACGAAAAACGAATAATCCGCATTTTGCGAGTGAATCTCCTATTCGTTCCTCATCGTTTCAAAACGAATAAATCACCCTTCCCTTTGGTAAAATGCTTCCAAATGATCCCAAATCGAAAAACCAATCCTGCTGATTGGTCCCGCCTCATCCTCGGCCTAACCCTCATCCTTGCCATCCTCCTCCGCTTCCTGCCCGGCATCCTGGCTGGCTTCCCGCTCAACGATGGCGGCATGTTCCTGGTCATGCTGCGTGAACTCAAGGCCAATCATTTCCTCCTCCCCGCCTTCACCTCCTACAATTATTCCAACATCCCCTTTGCCTACCCGCCCTTCGGCTTTTACGCCGGCGCGTTCCTCAGCCTGCTCGGCCTCCCGGATATCGAAATCCTGCGCTGGCTGCCGGTGGTGGCAAATATACTGACCATCCCCGCCTTCTTCCTGTTTGCCGAAACCTTGCTGGAAGATCGTCCGCGTGCCTCTCTGGCCACCGTTTTCTATGCCCTGGCCCCGGTCTACGGCTGGGAGATCATGGGCGGCGGCCTGACCCGTTCCTTCGGCGTTTTGTTCATGCTGCTCTCGCTGAATTTCGCTGTGCGCGCCTTCAAAACCGGTTCGTGGAAGTTTGTATTCCTAGCGGCTCTCTTTGGCGGATTGAGCGTGATGAGCCATCCGCAGACCGCCATCCATACCGCCTTTGGCATCGCCTTCTTTTGGCTCTTCACCAAGCACTCGTGGAAGAAGTTGTTACAAGCCTTTGTTTTGGCCCTGCTTGCCGGGCTGTTCTCTGCGCCCTGGTGGTTGACAGTTACTCTCCAGCATGGATTAACTCCGTTCATCAGTGCGGCGGCCAGCGGCGTACATAGTGCCTTCCCGCTGACGGTTTTCGTCTCCGACCTGTTTGCCCGCGATACGTTCATACCCATCCTGATCCTTCTGCGCCTGGCGGGGATCATTTGGGAAGCGTCGCATCGCCGCTTTACGCTCGTGCTTTGGGCGGTTCTCGCTTACGTGCTGGATCAACGCAGCGCGGGTACGACTTCGTTTCTGGCGTTTTCAATGCTGTGCGCCGTCGGTTTTGCGGATGCCCTGCCTTTCGCAGTCACTTTTGCGGTTAATTGGTTAAAAACTAAAACAGCAAGCACGGCAATCAACTTCTTTCAACTGCGCTGGCTCAATATCACCTTGTTCGCCATTGTGTTTTATCTTTTCGTGGAATGTGGGTTGTATTCTTATGTGCTGGTCAACACTAGCTTGCGTACGCCGGAGCCGTTCCAGGCGATGCAATGGGTGAGTGAAAACACGCCTGCAAATAGCCGCTTCCTTTTGCTGACCGGAAATTCCGGCATCATGTCCGATCCGATCCAGGAATGGTTCCCGGCCCTGGCGCAGCGCCGAAGCCAGACGACCATGCAGGGTCTGGAATGGACTCTGAAGAATGATTTCTTCCCGCGCTTGGGAAGCCTGGGAACTCTGCAAGCCTGCACGAATATGGAGTGTGTGAATCAGTGGTCAGTGAATACAGGCCTGGGCTACGACTATGTGTTGATTCAAAAGTCGAATGCTACCCAGCCCTTATTGAACTCGATTTTGTCCGATGTGGGCTATGTGCGGGTATACGAAAATTCGATGTTCGTTATTTTGCAGAA
>PMLN01000151.1 GCA_003158885.1 Anaerolineae bacterium | reverse complement strand
AAAAACAAGAATCTTAGCGAACTTTGCGTGCTTCGCGTTAAAAAATACCAAAGCATAGATTCAGCATAGATTCACCCTGGACTTTGAGAAGGCCATCACTGAGTCTGACAAGTCTTACAAGTCCAAAAGGTCTAACAAGTCCAACAGATTGGATCAATTACCAAACGACAGCAGGTGTTTGTCGCCTCTGCGCGGGCTGCACTTTCGGCGCAAAGGGAATCTCTCAGTTTTTTCACGTGGTTTGTTATAATCAATGAAATTCCGTATCTGTAAAGAAGGCACTCACATGAGTCCAGAAGAATCCAAACCCATTGATTTCATCCGTGAAGCCGTCGCCGAAGACCTGCGCACAGGACGCTTCAATTACGTGCGCACCCGCCTGCCCCCCGAGCCGAACGGTTATTTGCACATCGGCCACGTCAAGGCCTTCATGATTGACTATCTGATCGCCAAGGAAAACAACGGCGAGTTGATCCTGCGCTTCGACGATACCAACCCGACCAAGGAAGAGACCGAATTCGTGGAGGCGATTGAGGAGGATGCACGCTGGCTTGGCATCCAATGGGTCAAGGTGACCTACGCTTCAGATTATTTCGGCTTGCTGTATGAATGGGCTGTGCAGTTGGTGAAGAAGGGCCTGGCCTACGTGGACGACCAGAGTCCCGAGCAAGTCAGCGCCAACCGCGGCACCTTGACCGAACCCGGCAAAGAGTCGCCGTATCGCAACCGGAGCGTGGCCGAAAACCTGGACCTGCTGGAACGCATGAAGAACGGTGAATTCCCGGACGGTTCGCGCGTGCTAAGAGCCAAGATCGATATGGCGCACCCCAACATCAACCTGCGCGACCCGGTCATGTATCGCATCATCCACGAGCCGCCCCATCACCGCACCGGCTCGACCTGGAAGATCTATCCCATGTACGATTGGGCGCACGGACAAAACGACTCGATGGAGGGCATCACCCATTCCTTGTGCTCGCTGGAATACGAAAACCACCGACCACTCTATGAGTGGTTTCCGCAGCAGCTTGACGTGTGGAAGCCGCGCCAGATCGAGTTTGCGCGCCTCAATATGACCTATACGGTCATGAGCAAACGCAAATTGCGGCGACTGGTGGAGGAAGGACTCGTCACAGGCTGGGACGATCCGCGCATGCCCACCCTGCGCGCCATGCGCCGCCGAGGCTACACCGCCGAGGCCGTCCACGATTTCATCCGCCGCGTCGGTGTCGCCAAGAATTACAGCGTTAGCGATGTGTCCCTGCTGGAGGCTTGCGTGCGCGACGATCTTAACAAGCACGCCCTGCGCCGCATGGCCGTGCTCAGACCGCTGAAAGTGGTCATTGATAATTACCCTGATACACAAGTCGAGGAGATGGAAGCGATCAACAATCCCGAGGATGCGAGCGCCGGTACGCGCAAGGTGCCGTTCTCGAAAGCGCTTTATATCGAGCAGGATGATTTCCGCGAGACGCCGCCGCCCAAATATTATCGTCTCTTCCCCGGTAACGAAGTCCGCCTGCGCTACGCCTATCTGATCAAATGCACGCATGTCGTCAAGAACGACAAGGGCGAAGCCGTCGAGGTGCATTGCACGTATGATCCCGCCACGCGCGGCGGCGATGCGCCGGATGGCCGCAAGGTCAAGTCCACCATTCATTGGGTTTCCGCCTCGCATGCCAAAGAGGCCGAGATTCGACTCTATGATCGCCTTTTTACCAAAGAGAATCCCGAGGAAGGCGAGGAAGGTTTCGTTGCTTGTTTGAATCCAGATTCGTTGAAAGTTATTAGCGGCTACGTGGAACCGCTGCTCGCCTCCCCGCAAGCCGGTGACCGTTTCCAATTCGAGCGCCAGGGCTATTTCTGCACCGACCCCGACTCAACCCCCGATAAACCCGTCTTCAATCTGACCGTATCGCTAAAAGATACCTGGGCAAAGATCGAGAAAGCAGAGAAAAGATAAATAGAGAGTAGAGAGTAGAGAATAGGTCTCACAAGTCTGCGAATTGGAGAAGGCGAAGGATGAAAGAAGTGGCAATGCTGAAAAACCATGAGAGTGACGTAGTAACGACTCAAGTCGTTACTACATACTGTAAAAAAAAACGAAATGCCACTTGCAACACAGGTTAAAGTCACTGATGATGAACTGATAGTTGACCTGGATGAACATATCGGTATCGAAGGCTTGCTGGCTGGGCGCCACAGCGGGGAGAGCCAACGTTCATTTGAGAAATGGCTGGCCGCTAGAAAAAAAAAGCAAATAATTAACTCACCTTACGCGGCAGGGATATTTCTGCGTGGATTCCACCCATGGCAAGCCGGTTTTCAATCTGACCGTCTCACTCAAAGATACCTGGGCAAAGATAGAGAAGAAGCAGTAGAGCAGAGAATAGAGAGTAGAGAAAAGTGAGAAACTAGGAGGGGATGAAAATAGATATAAGGTTTGAAGGGAATTTTACGGGGGTGCGGTCATAGATGTGCATTAAAGCAGATCACGCTTTTCGATTATTGAAGAAGCGTGATCTGAAGTTTTAATTCCGCCAATTCATTATTGCGTGGAGAATTACATTCTCTCCAATATATCAATGGCGCGCAGGAGGCGGGAGAGGGATTTTTCCTTCCCAATGATCGCGATGCTCTCGAACAGCGGAGGACTGACCTTTTGTCCTGTCATGGCTACGCGCAGAATTCCAAACACCTGGTTGGCGCTCAATCCTGATTCTTCCACATAAGCACGCATCGGCGGCTCGGCGGTTGAATGGTTCAAGTCCGGCAACGCGGAAAGGATTTCATAGGCCTTGCGCCCGATCTGCGCGCATTGTTTCGCATCCAGGTCTTTGGCGATCAATTCCTCCGGGATCGGCTCGACCACATCCTTGAAAAAGAATCCGGCAAACGCAATGCAATCATCCAGCGTGACCAGGCGTTCGCGGATCAATGGCACGATCTTCAAGAGCAGATCATCGTTGACCGCAAACCCCGCTTTGATAAAGAAAGGCTTGATGCGTGCGGCCAGGTCGCCATCCGCCAGAAGACGAATGTGCGTTCCGTTAAAGTGATCGAGCTTGGCGAAGTTGATAGCGGCTGGGGAAGGAGTCAAGTTATCAATATTGAAGCGCTCGACCATCTCGGCCAGTGTCATCACGTCATCTTCTGGAACGCCCCACCCCATTAGAGCCATCCAGTTCAGCACGCCTTCGGGCGTGAAGCCCAAATCTTCCATGTCTTTGACGAACACGGAATAACCATCCTTCATGGCATGTTCGGCATCCCGCTTGCTGAGTTTACCTTTGCCGCTCGGTTTGAGAAAAACGGAGAGATGCACCCAGATCGGCTCTTCCCACCCGAACGCCCGCACCACATTAACATGCAGCGGGAACGTGCCGAGCCATTCGGAGCCGCGCAGCACGTGCGTGATCTGCATCAGGTGATCGTCCACCATGGCCGCCAGGTGATACGTGGGCAGGCCGTCGGATTTCAACAGCACGGAATCATCCAGGCTGCTGTTGTCGGTAACGATCTCGCCACGCAGCAGGTCGTGAGCCGTGGTCGAACCCTCGTGCGGCATTTTGAAGCGGATCACATATTTCTCGCCGTTGGCGATCCGCCGCGCGGCTTCATCCGGGGCAAGCACGCGGCAGGTACCGTCGTAACGCGGATTCTCCTTGCGCTTCTGCTGCTCCTGTCTCACTTTTTCCAGCCGCTCCGATGTGCAAAAACAGGGGTAGGCATGGCCGCCATCCACCAGCATCCGGGCATGTTGGCTGTAAATCTCTCTTCGTTCGGTCTGGCGATAGGGTCCGAAGTCACCGCCCACATCCGGGCCTTCATCGTAATCGAGTCCCAGCCAATGCAGGCCGTTCATGATCTCCTGCTCCGAGCCGGGGACAGTTCGTTTTATATCCGTATCTTCGACGCGCAGGATGAACTTCCCGCCGGTTTTTCTGGCAAGCAGGTAATCATATAAGGCAGTGCGGGCGGTGCCGAGGTGCATGTGCCCGGTCGGAGAGGGCGCTACACGCACGCGGGCAGGCTGGATGGGTTCCGTCATAAGAAAGCCTTTCGTGAAAATGTCATGAGATCAGAATAAATTAGCCACAGACACCTGCACTTGCGCCAGGTGCAAGTGTAAACACAGATGAACGCCGATAAGTGATAAAAATTTTGGATCATGGACAATGGATATTCGGCAGAGGTGATGGACGGTAGCTCTATCTTTCGTTGCACTTCCTTCGGCAACTCAGGTCTCCTAGAATTCCAGCGGTTTATGCCGCATGACCACGCTTTCCACGAGTCCAACGCCAAGCATGAGCGAGGCCAGGCCGCTTCCACCGTAACTGATGAAGGGCAATGGCAGGCCGGAAACCGGGATCAATTTTAGATTCACGGCGATATTGGCCATGCCCTGGAAGAAGAGCAGGATCGCCACACCGTAGGCGATCATGGCGCCGCTGACATCGCGCGCCTTTTGCGCCGCGCGGATACAGCGCCACACAATGAAAATCTCGACCAGGATCACCAGCACTGCGCCGATCAAGCCGAACTCCTCGGCGGCCGCCGAAAAGATGAAGTCGGTATGACGGACCTTGAGGAAGCGCAGCTGTGTCTGCGTACCGTGACCATAGCCCTTGCCGAACAAGCCGCCGGAGCCGATCGCGATCAAGGCCTGCTCCACGTTATAGGTCGCGCCGTAGCTCACGTTCGACTGGGGGATGATAAAGTTACGCACACGATCCTGCTGGTAAGGCTGCAGGAACGGAAAGGCAATGAAGGCCAGGACCAGCACCGAAACGACGATAATCAACAACTGCCGCAGATCCAAACCGTTGATCCACAGCATGGCGAAGAAGATCACCAGGATCACGATCACATTGCTCAGGTTCGGCTGGAGCAGGATCCAGATCGCCAGGAAGAAAACCCACAGGAAGGCGCGCACCAGCCATGGGATATTGCGCGGTTGGTTTTGGGTGCTGTCAAAGTAACGCGCCAGGATCAAGATCACCACGATCTTGGCGAATTCCGTGGGCTGGATAAAAAGCACGCCCACCTGAAACCAGCGCGCGGAGCCGAACACCGCCGTGGCGCTCAGGAAAAGCGCAAACAATAAGATCATCATGACGATATAGATGGGACGATACAGGGCCAGCCAGTAACGATAATCAATGGCGGCCACGATGAATATTGCCACGATCCCGCCGATGGCAAAATAAATCTGGCGGCTGACCAGCGGCGTGAGTTGATCGTTCCCCGCCACTGCCGAGCGGATCATGGCCACGCCAAAAGACGCGGCCAGCACGATGGCGCCCAGCAGCAGGAAATCGAAATTACGCCATGAAAGATCGCGCGACATAACTATCCTGCGCGGCGGCGCGTCACGCTCCGCAGGGGAATATCCGCCACTAATCGCTGGGTGCGGCCGTCATGCTGCAAGTCAATTTGCACGGCATCCGGATCAATCTCCACATGCCGCGAGATCACCTGGATCAATTCGTCCTTCAATTCATTCAATTCGGCGGGGGTTAGGTCCGTCCGATCATGAATCAAGACCAATTGCAAACGTTCCTTGGCGCTGGCTGCGCTGCGCTTGCTTTTAAACCACCACATCATCGCCTCCCCGCCATCTTCTGGATACGATCCCACAATCCGGCTTGTTTATCGAGATCCAGGAACGGCACTTCCTCGCCCTTGAGCCGGTGCGCAATATTGCGGAAGGCCTGGCCGGCGCGGCTTTTAGGGTCTTGCGAAACCGGCACGCCGCGGTTCGAACCGACGATCACCGATTCATCCTCCGGTACGATGCCGATCAATTTAATGCCGAGCAGGTCCAGCACATCCTCGGCGGATAACATATCATGCTGTTTGACCAGGTCCGGATTCAAGCGGTTGATGATCAGCGCCGGCGAATGTTTTTCCTCGGCTTCGAGGATGCCGATCACGCGGTCCGCATCGCGCACAGCCGAGACTTCCGGGTTGGTGATGACCAGCACCCGGTCGGCGGGGGCGATGGCATTGCGAAAACCGCGTTCGATTCCGGCGGGCGAGTCGATCAGGACAAAATCGGCTTCCGGTCGAATTTCATCGCAGACGCGTTTCATGTCGCTGGGTGAAACGGCGTTTTTATCGCGGGTCTGGGCGGCGGGGATCAGGTATAACTCCGGCAGGTGCTTGTCGCGTATCATGGCCTGGCGCAGTTTACAGCGTCCCTCGATCACATCCACGATATCGTAAACGATGCGGTTTTCGAGTCCCATAACCACATCCAGATTACGCAAGCCGATGTCGCCGTCAATGCAAACCACCTTGCTGCCGCTGGCAGCCAGCGCGAACGCAATATTGGCGACCGCGGTGGTCTTTCCCACGCCGCCTTTTCCAGAAGAAATGGTTACAACTTGAGCAGTCATAATTTCTATCCCTTACGAAGGTTTCCACGATTCGATCACGAGCCGTTCATCACGAATAAATGCCATCCTCGGGGAGGCCGGTTCTTTATCCTCATTGAGGTTCATCGCTTCCTTTGCGACCCTTAACTGCATGGGCGCAAAATCGAGTGCACACACCTTTGCGCTTCCATCGCCGTTCGAGCCGGCATGGACGGCGCCGCGCAGCCTGCCCCAGATGATAATGCTGCCTACCGCGACGATCTCTGCGCCGGGATTCACATCCCCTAATACCACCACATGCCCCGGAAATTCGACGCGCGTGCCAGAACGCAGGGTCTTGTTGATGAACAAAGCGGTCTCATCGCTCAGGCCGCTGGACGCAAAGCGCGTTTCTTCCGGACGCGGTTTGGAAATACGCGTCGCCAGGCCAAGCAGTTGAGCCGTTTGCTCAGTGGTCGGCGATTCGCTCAGGACGGCCCATAAGAGCACGTTCCGCTCGGAGAGTTGGTCGCGCAGGTCAACCATTTCATTCACATGCAGGATCTGCGAGCCGACATCCAAAGCCAGGCGCGCGCCCTGGAAAAACGAGGGCTGCTGGTCCATCTGCGTCAGCAAAGCAGACTGCTGCTCGGCCCAAGGGGCATCGTTGAGCGAAACCAGCAGGCCGTCGCGCAGGCCTTTGATTTGAATAAGGGAATGTAGATCATTCATAAAATGACAGGTTGTGGCGAATTATAGCATGAGAAGAGATATAGCAATCAGCGATCAGCAGTCAGCGATCAGCTTGCAGTAAAAGCACCAATGATTGGTCTTTGCGAAGGTTTGGAACCTTCGCAAAGATATACCTATTACCCGCCGCCGGTTTGAGTTAAATCAATGGACTTGAGTTCGAAGTACGCCCTCATCACCTTTTCCACCACCGGCGCGGCCACCACTGCGCCTTCACCGCCGTTATACATAAAGGCGCCGATGATGATTTCAGGGTCATCATAGGGCGCATACGCGATCGTCCAGCCGTGCACCGGCCATTGTCCAAACTGGCATCGGTTTTCCGCCAGCGCCACATCGTCACAATATTCTGCGCTTCCGGTTTTGCCGGCCACTGCAATGGGCAGGGGATTGTCGCCCATAAAGATCGAGTGCAGGGTACCCTGGGGATCGGTCACCACCAAACGCATACCCTCCTGCACTTCCTTGACGGTCAGCGGGCTTACGGTTTTATAAACTCCGGTCGGGCTGCCGCACGAGCCGCCGCATCCATCATACGTATTGATCTTGGGATCGGTGGTGATATCCCATTTTTGATTGGGGACGAACGGCGAGACCTGATAGCTTCCGGCGGGCAATTGGTTCGCGGTGATGTTATCGGTTAGATCCAGCCAGCTCTGATGAACAGTTCCCGTGCTGTCCGTCGTTTGATGAGGCACCCACAGTGTAAAGTCGTTTGGATTGAACCACACGGTTTGGACTTTGCCATCGCCGTTTGTGATTTGCTTGACAATGGTTGGCTGTACCAGCTTGCCGTTGTCCGCAATGGTGGCTCCGGACATCAGGACTTGCAGCGGGGTCGCCAAAACGTAACCCTGTCCCACCGTGGCAATGTAGGTATCGCCGGTCGACCAGTTCTCACCTTGCGTGATGCGTTTCCATTGCGGGGAAGGGATCAAACCATTTGCCTCGCCCGGCAGTTCGACCCCCGAGGCCTGGCCATAGCCCAGGGCGCGTGCATATTCATCCAGGCGATAGATCCCCAGACCGGTTCCGGGAATCTCGTTTTGATAGCCGCCGCCGACTTTATAAAAACAAACATCGCTGGAAAACGCAATGCAATGCATGAAGTCGATTTGTCCAAATCCTTCCGGTCTTACATCGGTGATCCAGTCCACGAAGGGACGAGAATTGCTCGGGCCGCAGGGTTCATTCGGTGTGAATTGTTCGCAGAGCGAAAGCGTACCCGGTGCATAGATCACCTTGTCGGGCGTGACCACGCCTTCATTTAAGGCGCCGGTGGCCGCCGAAAGTTTGAAGGTTGATCCGGGTGGATATTCACTTTGAATGGTGTTGTTCAGAAGCGGGTGGCGCGGGTCCTGGCTTAATTGGTTGTAATAATATGCGGGAATGAAACGCTCCATCCGGTTATTTTCATACGTTGGATACGAAACCATCGCCAGGATTTCACCGGTCTTCGGATTCATCGCTATGACCACGCCGCTGGAAATGCGGATGCGCGCAAACCAGGTATTCCAGTAGTTGATCTCGGATAGCAAAGCGGCTTGGGCCGCAGCCTGCAGGCGGGTATCAATGGTCAGCGTAACGTTATAACCCGGGACAGCCGCCACCGGAGGCTGGAGGTTGCTCAATTCCTGGCCTGCCACATCCACCTGCACCACCCTGGTTCCATTTTGCCCGGCCAGCACATCCTGAAGGGATTCTTCCGCGCCTGCATACCCGATCTTATCCCGGCTCGGAACGAAATTGCGGGCTGTATATTTATCCACCAGCAAGGCGGGGATCGGTCCAAGAAAACCAAGCACATCCGCCGTCAATGATCCGGTTGGATAATCGCGAATGGGCTGGATTTCAACGCTGACACCCGGCCAATCTGTGGCACGTTCACCGACCAGGCGGGCAACCTGCTCGCTGATATCGCATTTGATTTCAACCGGCGTATACGGGGCCAGTGAATCGCCCAGCGCCACCAGATCCGCGATCGCCGGACCCGGCACACATGGGCCAAACTCTTTAGCATTGTTCAACGAGTCGGTCGTCACGGGGCCGCCTACCGGCACGCCCGTAATGGCAGAGACATCCCTGTAAATTCTTTCGATGTCGGCTTCATCGTCGGGCAGGGCGGCCGGTGTGATGACCAGGTTATAGGAGGCAATATTACGCGCCAGCACATAACCGTTCCGGTCATAGACAATGCCGCGCGCGGCGGGCAGGCTGATCTGTTTGGTGTAATTATCCACCGCGCGCGCCGCCCAATCCTTGCCGCCCAAAATCTGCAGCGATAACAGCTGGCCTAACAAAAGGGCCAGGATCAACAAACCAACCAAATACACGATCGTCAGCCGCCAGGGAGCGAAATTGGAAGAGCGAGGCTTGGAGGGGGAACTCATGCTTCCGCCCGCACCGGAAATACCCAGCCCGCCAGGTCGCGCATCAAGCCGTACAGCGGGATCGCTAGCAGGAGATTAAGTAAAAGGCTTGGCAGTGTGATCAGGCCCAGGGATGTGCCCAAAGGCAGCGGATCGCCTATAAAGCTCAGGTAGAGAAAGGATAAGAGGTGCATGAACAGGGTTCCTAGAAAAGTGATGCTAAACATGGCTAACAAGGGCGCCTGCCAAACGCGATTCTGAAGCAGCGCTGCCAGCAGGACCACGCCCATATAGCCAACCAAAGTAACCATCCAGGGCATATGCGATATGGCGCTGATCAAGATGCTCGCCAGGAATGCCCATTGAATTCCGGTTGTGACTCCTTTTTGCAAGGCCCAAGCCGCCAGGATAACGAGGATCAAATCCGCATACCCGGCCAGCAATGAAAACTGGCTCACAAGGGTGGATTGCAGGATTACCGCCAGGGCCAGCAGGGGGATCGCAACAATATTACGCATACAACCTAAGGCGCAGGTGTGGGGATCAGCGGGGTAATATCCACCGCGCGGAAGTTGGTGATTACCAGGACGATATCCAGGCGGCTGAAATCCACAGCCGATTGAACGGTTGCTTGCTGGAACAATTGATAATCCAGCTTGTGCACGTTGATCACCTGCCCCACGATCAGGTCCGGCGGATAACCTCCGCCCAGGCCGGATGTGAGGATCAGATCGCCGCTTTGGGCCGCTGCATCCTGTGAGATCATGTCGAGCGATATATCGCCCGTCACCGAGCCGAGCAGCACCGCATCGGTATTGGCATTCTTGAGATGGACATTGACCGCCGCGGCCGGGTCGGTGATCAATTGGACGCGCGCCGCGTCGGCAATGACGGCATCGATTCGACCGACCAGGCCCTGGTTGGTTACGACCGGCATACCCCTTAGTATGCCATCGTTCGAGCCGCGGTTGATGATAATATAATGAAGAAATGGGCTGGGATCACGGCCAATGACGGAGGCGGCTTTATAACTGCTCTCGGGGTTGGCACGCGAAAAATCCACCAGGGCAGCCAGGATTTCCGTCTGGCTGACGCGCTGTTGGAGATCGATCACCTGGGTTTGCAGTTGGGAAATCTGCGCCTCCAGTTCGGCGTTGCGCGTGCGCAGGGAGATGATATCGCGCGGCGCGGAAAGGAACTGTTGAATGGCCTGGTAGCGCACGGCGAACCAGTACTGGGCTGAAACCAGCCCGCCTGTGAAGCGGCTGGAAACTGGACTAAAAAAGCCTCCGAAAGCCAGCGCCAAAATCCCCCCAACGATCAAGAAAATGATGGTGGTTTGCAGCGAACGGGAAAACAAATCTCTCATTTGTTCATTATAAAACACTCGGGGAACGAGCGGGTTGGGAATTAACGGTTGTGGCGCGTACTGCCGCGCTCCAGGCCAACCAGGAAGCGGCTCAGCGCTTCAAAATCTTCATAGACCATGGCCGCGCCGCGCACCACACAGGTAAGAGGGTCTTCTGCAACCCACACACGCAGTTTGAGTTCATCGGTCAAGCGGTCCGCCAGGCCTTGCAGTAAGGCGCCGCCGCCCGCCATGCAAATGCCAAGGTCCATCAAGTCGGTGACGATCTCCGGCGGGATTTCATCCAGTGCATCGCGCACCGTAGCGATGATCACCTGTACGGAACCTGCCAGCGCCTCACGCGTTTCCACGGAGGAAATCTCGACGGTCTCCGGCAGTCCGGTCACCAGGTTGCGTCCGCGCACTTCCATGGTTTTTTCCGGCTGCAGTGGATAGGCCGAACCGATCTTCCATTTTACCTGTTCCGCGTTTCCTTCGCCGATCAACAGGTTATATTTGTTGCGCAC
>PMLN01000348.1 GCA_003158885.1 Anaerolineae bacterium | reverse complement strand
GCGAGCAGGATGAGATTTTGCTTGGGCTGGCCCTGGGTGAGATTGATATCGTCATCGGCACGCATCGTTTGCTCTCGTCCGATCTCCAATTCAAGGAACTCGGTCTCGTCATCATTGACGAGGAACAGCGCTTCGGCGTGACTCACAAGGAGCATCTCAAGAAATTGCGCACCGAAGTGGATGTCCTGACCTTGACTGCCACGCCCATCCCGCGCACGTTGTATATGGCCCTGACCGGTGTGCGCGATATTTCCACGCTCAACACACCGCCCGAGGAGCGTTTGCCCATCGTCACGCACGTGGGACCCTATTCGCCCAAACTGGTGCGTCAGGCCATCCTGCGCGAACTTGAACGCGGCGGGCAGATCTTTTTTGTGCATAACCGCGTCAACACCATTGATGCCATGAAGGCGCATCTCCACCAGCTTGTGCCGGAAGCGCAGGTGGATGTCGGTCACGGCCAGATGAACGAGCATGAATTGGCGAGCGTGATGCATCGCTTTAATGCCGGCGACACCGATATTTTGCTTTCGACCACCATCATCGAATCGGGTCTCGATATTCCCAACGCCAACACGCTGATCGTGGACCGCGCCGACACCTTCGGCCTCGCCCAGCTTTACCAACTGCGCGGCCGCGTCGGACGCGGGGCGGCGCGTGCCTACGCCTATTTTTTCCGCCACCGCAAGCTTTCTCCGACTCTGGAAGGCCAGCAGCGGCTGGAGGTCATCGCCGAGAATACCCAACTCGGCGCGGGCTATTCGATTGCCATGCGCGACCTGGAGATCCGCGGCGCGGGCGAACTGCTTGGCACGCGCCAGCATGGGCATATTCAAGCCGTGGGCTTTCATCTTTACACGCGTTTGCTGGCTGATGCGGTCAGGCGGATTCGCACGCTAGCGGGCGATAAAATGAAAACAGCTCCGGCCTCCAGCCTTCAGCCTTCAGCCTTCATCCTTCAACCTTTAGCTTTTGGTCTTCCCATCTCCATGCCGGTGAACGTGGATTTGCCATTTGCTGTTGGCATTCCCGCCGGGTACATTGCCGACCAGGATTTGCGTTTGCGCCTCTATCGCCGTATTGCCGACTTGCGTGATGAGACCGAGATCGAGGCCCTCACCCATGAATTTATGGATCGCTTCGGCGAATTGCCGGAGATGGTTCAGAATCTCTTTTATCAAATGCGCGTGAAGCTACGTGCGGAAGCGGTTGGACTGGCTTCGATCGGCTGGGATTCGGGACAAATTATTTTGCGATACCCCTCCACTCCCAATGGCAGGGACGAACCGCATCTGCCCGATCTCAGTCCCGAGATACGCGGCGGCAAGGGCGCCTATTGGTGCACCTTTGGAAAAGATCAGGATTGGATGCAGCGATTGTTGGAAGTCTTGCAAGGGTTGCGTGCAGGTGTATGATGGATTTGTTTGACCTTATGGCGGGCGCATGATTTTTCGCTTACCGTCCACGAGGTTCGCAAGGGGGGCGTACAATCCTATGTATGAACGTGATAAGATAATCAGAAGGGAGATGAAGCAAGATAAAAAAACGAGAGTTTGAATCACTATTTCCCGCGTAGGTAGCACTGCAATCAACCGTGGTGTTCTCCATTCTTCTTAAAAACCGGCCACAGATTTCACGGATTACCACAGATTGGGACTCAGAATCCGTGAAAATCTGTGGTAATCCGCCTGCACTTGGTGTACGTACAAGTGTGGCAAAAAATTCAACCACGGTTAAATGCGGTTCTGCCGCGCACGGCGCTTTGCGTGCTTCGCGAAGAACACAGAGTTTTCTTCTTTATTTTCTCTGTGGACTCTGTGTTCTCTGTGTTGAATTTTTAGAATCCTTTTAGAATCCCAAGAAACGTATCCCTTCTGCGGAACTCAGACCGAGCGGATGGGTTAAAATACTGACATGCAAGAAAACCAAAACGTACCGGAGGAAAGATGTCAAAGATTGCGGTCGTAACGGACAGCACTGCCTATATCCCCAATGAACTCGTCAAAGCTCATCATATAAGCGTTGTGCCCCTCGTCCTGATCTGGGAGGAAAAGACCTATCGGGATGGTGTGGATATCCAGCCCGCCGAAGTTTACGCGCGGCTGAAGACCGCCAAAACCCTGCCGACCACTTCACAGCCCACGGTCGGTGACATGCAAAACGCCTTTCAAGAACTGATTGACCAGGGCTTCGAGGTGCTGGGCATGTTCATCTCTGCCAAGCTTTCAGGCACGCTGCAATCGGCGCTCCAGGCGCGTGAGGCTCTTGGAACTTCCGGGGAAAAAGTACATATCCTGGATAGTAACGCCACCGCCATGGCGATGGGCTTTCCCGTCTTAGCCGCCGCGCGCGCCGCCGAAGCAGGCGCCGGCATAAAAGATTGCATTGCGGTGGCAGATGAAGCCTGCCAGCATGTCGGAGTTTATTTCGTGGTGGAAACGCTTGAATTCCTGCACCGCGGAGGGCGCATCGGCGGCGCGGCGCGCTTCATCGGCTCGGCCTTGAATCTCAAACCGATCCTGGAATTAAAAGATGGGCGTATCGAAGCGCGCGACCGCGTGCGCACAAAAAGCAAAGCTCTCGACCGCGTCATGGAATTGGTCGGCGAACAGGTAAAAGGCAAATCCAAAATCCGCTTATCCACCCTGCACGCCAATGCGGAACAGGAAGCCAACGATTTACTGAATCGCGCCAGCGCCGAGTTCGGTGCGATTGAAAGTATTCTTACGAGCGTTAGCCCTGTGGTTGGAGTTCACGCCGGTCCTGGCACCGTTGCCCTGGCCTACATGACGGATATGTAGCCCTCTCGCAAAATCCAACAGGAGAAGAGCAAGGCTCTTAAAATCAGGAGACCGGCAAGTGGGCACAAACTGCGGTTTTCTGCGACCTGTTCCGCGGGGCTAACCCACAGGGTGCTCCGCGAAGCCGCCTGCTCAGTACGTGGAAGCCCTTCGGGCTGGCGCAAAGAGTCGGATTTATCCGACTTTTACGAACTGAGGCAGGGCTTTCAGCCCGCTGAATCCTGTTGAGCAAAAACGCAATCTATGCCCGTGTTGAGTATATCAAGCCGCCATACGGCCTCCCCTTATGGCCTTCTCAAAGTCAAAAATCATCCGCGAATTCACGCTAATCTTCACGAATTTAAAAGACTTCGAGAAAACCATGGCATCCCCTCAAAATAAGACAAAAGGAAAAAAGAGATGGATGATCCAGGAGAACGCAGGAGCAATGGAATTCGGCCCACTGACGCCGGAGCAAATGAGACAGATTGAGATCGTCCTGAAAAGAGCTTAGAGGCTATACTTGGCATTCAAGCCTCCCAATGGCATCCATATGTCTCTGCTAAACCGCCTGCCCAAACTGAAAGACTTTACCGGCGAGCGCCTCCTGCGCATGGCCGTGATCATCATTGGCGCGTTCTCCGCCATCACCTACCTCTGGGTCGTGCTCAACCGCATCTCCTACCCCTTCGACCTCGAGTGGATTGAAGGCGGCATGACCGAAATCGTCCGCCGCATCCTGAACGGCCAAAGCATTTATACCGCGCCGGGCGTAAACTTCACGCCCTTTCTGTACCCCCCGCTCTACTTTTATCTCTCTGCGCTGGTCGCAAAAATTACCGGCTTCAGCTTCTTCCCGCTGCGGCTGGTATCCTTGGCCGCCTCGTGCATATCCGGCGCGGCCATTTTTGCCATTGTCCGCCGCGAGGCGCAGGAAGAATTCCCGGCATTCATTGCAGCCTCCCTATTTTTCGGGATGTTCCATGTGACGGGCGCATGGATGGATTTGGCACGTGTCGACTCGCTCTTCCTGGCTTTCCTGCTCCTGGCGTTTTACTTTGCGCGTGCGACCCAACCTTCCTCAGCGGCCTTCGCAGGAATTTTTGCGGCGCTGGCCGTCCTGACGAAACAAACCGCGTTGATCATCTGCCTGCCTCTTGCCATTTATCTTTTCCTGACCGACTGGAAACGCGGCCTCCTATTCTCCGGGACCGCCGCCCTTATCACTGGCGGCGTGACGTTATGGTTCAATATCCAAAGCGGCGGCTGGTATGTCTACTATGTTTTCACCCTGCTCAACCAGCAGACTGATTGGATCATTTCGGATATTTGGGTCTTCTGGAACCGCGACCTGATCGCGCCGTTGGGGATCGCATTACTAGTTTCTCTTTTCTTCCTCGGTAACTTGTTTTTCGATGACTGCCGGAGCTTTTTCTTCTGGGCCAGCCTGCTGGCGGGCTGCCTCGTCGGTTCGATTTTGACGCGCGTCAAAGTCGGCGGTGCGGAAAATGTTCTGTTTCCGCTGTATTCCATGCTTGCCATTCTTTTCGGACTCGGCATCCACAATCTGCTCACCTTGAAACCCAAAGCGCTCTACAAGAATCTGCTATATATCGCCATTCTCTTTCAATTCATTATCTTAAGTTATAACCCACTGACTCAAATCCCCTCGCAGGCCGATATTAATGCCGGAAACAATCTGGTGCAATATATTTCCCGTATCAATGGCGAGGTGTATATCCCGAATCACACTTACCTTTCCACACTGGCGAACAAACAACCTTTCGCACATTATTCTGCCGTGTGGGATGTCCTGCGTGGAGAGGCGCAAAGCGATGGAAAAGATGCGCTGACGAACGGGCTCAGTTCTGCCATTTGTCACCAGGAGTTTTCCGCCATCATCGTTGACGACGATTGGTATGCCCTTCCGGGGCTGGAAACCTACTATACCTACACCGGTTCCATTCCTTATGAGGGGGACGCCTTCTTCCCGCTCACCGGAAGGCACTCGAGGCCGATCAATATCTACACTCCAAATAAATCGGTGACCTGCCCATAGGAAAATACTCCTTAACTCACCTTACGCAAAACGTCCCGAAGATTGCCGTTATTCAAGCTGGGTTTTTTGCCCAAACCTTCGGGACGGTGCGTAACATCAGTTACTTAACTGGGTATAATCCGTGTTGTCCGTGCCCCAAAAGCTTTTACGAAACAGCCCTAACGATCAACGGAGAATACCAATGACTCTCCAAAAAGACCCTGAGCGAACGGAAACAAAATACCTGCATCAATATGCAGACTTCACGGGCAAGCGCGTGCTTGAAATCGGCTGCGGCGATGGGAGATTAACATGGTTATATGCAAAGTCCACGCATGACATGGTGGGGATTGATCTCAACGCCGACGATCTGCGCGTGGCAACGATCGAGCGTCCAGCAGATGCACCGGTTTCATTCGTCCGCGCCGACTCGGTTTGCATTCCATTTATAAAAGAAAAATTCGATATTGCCATTCTCGCCTGGTCCTTCTGATGAATTGCACATGAGGGCATGGTTCATGCCCTGAATGAAATACACCGGGTGCTTGCGCCGGATGGAATCATGATTGACCTGCGTCCGCTGGCCGGGAATTGGCCGATGGAAGTGGCCACGAGCCGCGATTTTCTAGAAGCAGGAAGAGTTTCCGATTCGCCGACCGGGTTGGAAGATGACCGGGCCGCGAACGAAAGCATGACAAAAGCCGGGACACAAAAATGGTTCATTCGCCAGAGGGAGGAATACTTCCCATTCTTTTATTATTGGGATTCGCCGAATGAAATGAAGGAGTATGTGGATGAGCATTGGGCAGACTTCATTACCATTGATGAAACCACCTGGAGGAACGTCCGCTCGCAGTGGGCAGTGGCAAATGCAGATGCCCGGTTACGAGTTCGCGTGAAGATGCTCATCACGCGCTGGAAGAAGATATGAAAAAAATTGTTGGATTACGACTTCTAATCCTATTCCTTCTGTTATTCAGTGCCTGGGGTTGTGCACCTGCAATGGATTGTTCCAATTTGCAGGCATCGGAATCCTGTATACGCGTGCTGTTCATCGGCAACAGTTACACGTATGTCAATGACCTGCCAAACACGTTCGTTAATCTCGCCCGATCCGGTGGGCATCAGACCACTGTTGGAATGTCAGCACAAGGCGGCTGGATGCTATCCGATCATGTCAAGTCGTCCGATACGATTGCAAAAATCAATTCAGGGAAATGGAACTTCGTTGTCCTACAGGAACAGAGTGAAGTCCCAGCTTTTCAACAATCCCGCACCCAAGAAATGTACCCGGCGGCTAGCATCCTTGTCGGCGACATTCGACAAGTTGGCGCGGTACCGATCTTTCTGATCACCTGGGCATACCGCGATGGCTTGCCCGCTAACAGAATGCCGAATTACGAAAGTATGCAAGCCCAAATTGATAACGGATACCTCATCACTGCGGAGGCGTTGGGCGCGCCGGTCGCGCCGGTGGGATACGCATGGCAGGCTGTTAGAAATCAATATCCGCAGATCAATCTCTGGCAGGATGACGGCAGTCATCCAACTGAAGAAGGAACCTACCTGGCGGCATGTGTCTTTTACGCCGACATCTTCCGTCAAAGCCCCCTGGGGTCATCTTATCAAGGCAATTTATCACAGGAAACCGCGCAGGCCCTACAAAAAATCGCGGCGGATGTCGTCTTCACCGGTCAATGGGGAATCCCATAAAATAAAAAAGGGAAAGGATGAAGGCTGAAGTAGGAAGGATGAAGGATGAAAGAAGTAAAAAGGGAGAAGGGAGAAAGGATCAAACAGGTATGTCGCCGAGGAAGGCAGCGTGAGCATTAATAATAGCCAGAGAAGATGCGCCTGTTTGATGAACAGGCGCATCGTTTTATTGGATATCCACACCGGTCAATTTCGAAAGCAGGAAATGAATGAGTTTGACGGGCAAAATCAAAACGATATGCACTGCCGCGCTTAATCCAAATATGATGGCCACTGTGCTGAGAAAGGAGTTCAATGGCGGGGCGAGGTAGGTCAACATCCACGGCCCCACGCCTGCCAAAATCGCCAGCGCAATCAAAACCACAATCGTCACCCCCAGTGGAAGCCACGTATGGCGGTCGGATTGCGATGGCAGCATCGTGCTGCTGACGGCAAACGTCAAATAAAACCACAGCGGGAAATCCTTGATGGTCGGGAGCAAAGTAATCCCGATCCAGAATAACCCAAACTGACCGTTGCTTAAGACAGCCCACATCGGTTGAAGTTGCATGGGGACAATTGCGATAAAAGCAACCAAGCCTCCGCCAACGATTAACGGTGCGGCGCCCACAAACGAATCGCGGAAAATATCTGTTCTCACCGTTTCCACATAGCCCAACTGCAAGCGGCCATCGGGAAGCATTTGCGGGACGAGCGAGAAGCGCGCGGCCTTTATGCCGAGCAGGAGCGCCATGCAATAGTGGCTCAGTTCATGCAGCAACACCCCGGGCAGGAAGATGATCGAGAAAACGGTAATGGTAAACCGTTCGCTGCGGCTCAAGATCAAAAGCACAGCCTGGATTTCGCGGTGCAAAAACCGCTGGAGAAACGCCAGCGGCAGGAGAGTCAATACGAACCAGATCAAGCCATTGAATTGTGCAAACATTGAGGAAAATTGGAACATAGATCAAGGATTATTTGGCTCTCTAGGACTTGCCGTGATTCTGTACACGGATTGGACGGATTTCACGGAATTGCACGGACAAAGCATTAAAAAATCCGTGTTCATCCGTGCCCGTCCACGTAATCCGTGTTCAAAATGTTTTACTGCTCATTGCATAAATCTCTAAACTG
>PMLN01000248.1 GCA_003158885.1 Anaerolineae bacterium | reverse complement strand
CAATTCTTTGAAATCCCTCAGGCGTCCCGCAACTGGTTTTGGAGCGTCATCCTGTTCCCGTTTCTGGTTACGCGTGCCATTTGGGTCCTGGTCGCCTATTTTGTATCCGGCAATTACCTGCCCAACCCCAGCTACTTGCGTTATGCCAAACAGGGTTATTTTCTCACCCGCATTTTTTCGCTCGACATTTTCACGCGCTGGGATTCCAAGTGGTATCTCTCCATTATCAAAACCGGTTACCAATCTTCCGCCGATCTCAGAACGGCTTATAGCAATCTGGCCTTCTTCCCGCTCTATCCCTATCTGGTCAAGAGCATTGGCTGGCTGGGTGTTTCACTGCCGGACAGCCTGTATATCTTCATCGGATTAGTTCTCTCGAATCTTTTCTTCCTGGCTTCAGCCGCCTTGCTTTATCGTTTGGCGGTCTCCGCGTTGGGCCTCGATGAAGATGCCGCTCGCCGCGCCCTGACCTTGTTGATCGTTTTCCCGGTCAGCTTTTTCTTCTCCGCCTTTTACCCGGAAAGCTTGTTCCTGTTTCTGACGCTGCTAGGCTTTACCTTGGCATTGGAGGAAAAATGGGCCTGGACCGGCCTGTGCGCGGCTCTGGTCATCCTCACCAAGCCGACCGGCATTATTCCCGTCTTTGCCCTGGGATGGCTGTATATGGAAAAGAAAGGCCGGAAACTCCAAAACATCCGCCCCTCCATCTTATGGTTTCTGCTGGCGCCTGCGGCCTTGTTACTGCATTTCTATGAGCTTTATCTCGTGTCCGGGCATCCCCTGGCTTTCCTGGACGCCATGACCGCCTGGGGCGGGATTCAGCCATCCGTGTATTTGAATCCGTTCCAAAACCTGCAAGGCCCCGCGCTGGATGTCTTCAAGATTGACCTTGTCTTGACCCTCATCTTTTTGATCGGCAGTATTTATTTGCTTTGGAAATGGCCTCTCAAAGCCTACGGCATTTTTGCCCTGCTGATGATCCTTCTGGCGCTATCCACCGGCTTGTTGGTCTCGATCTCGCGCTACCTCCTGGTTTCATTCCCGATCTTTATCCTGCTTGGCGAAAAGCTCAAGCGCGGAAAGTGGTTTGACCTGACCGCCGCGGCTTTCTTTGCCTTGCAGGTGATCTATTTTGCCGGTTGGGTCAATTACTACTGGATCGCTTAAGGCCTTCTTTTTGAATTTCTTTGCGTCTTTGCCATGGCCTTCTCACAGTCCACGGGTGAACCTGTGCCTTGTTATTTCTTCAACGCGAAGCACGCAACCCTCAAAGAACGAAGGGCAGGCGTTCGCCAAGATTCTTGTTTTTCTTCGCGATCTTCGCGGTTCAGTCTCTGATCTTGAGAAAACCACGGCGTCTTTGCGAGGAAAGCCTGAGTTAATAAAACTTTAGAGAATTCTTATTGTCCCCTGTCTGGCTTGCCAATCTTATCCGCTTAGGTTATCCTTGCTGGTGGGAGTGGTTATGTCCCGGCGGGCTTCCTGGTCTTCAAAACCTGTGGCGGGTCGCGTTGCGGGCCGCGGTGGGTTCGACTCCCATCCACTCCCGTCACGCTTTGTGTATGGACTGACATTACTCGGTCGTTATCCTTCACCACGGAGCCTCAAAGGAAATTCTCTGTTCTCTGTGAACTCTGCCTGCACTTGGTGCAAGTCAAGTGTGGTGAACCTCCGTAAGTAATTTGATTTTTCTGATAAAGGTTGAAATGCCAATTCCTGATATTGAAATTCTGAACAGCCTCGTTGCACGTGTTTTCAAAATCGAAGATTTTACAATGGGCGATGTAACAAAAGGTTCCATTGCACGTTATCGCGGGCATTTGATCGTTGAAGATTCCGCCTCCGCTTATGACCAATTGGCGGACTCCCTTAAGCCTTACGATATCGTGCCACTGTTCCGAGTGGACCACGGCCAGCAAATCGTCTTCCTGACGCCGAAGAAACCCGATCCCAAGCCGACGCGCGTTTCCATCAATATTGCTCTTTTCATTCTGACCGTCCTGAGCGTCATGCTGGTCGGCGCACAAAGCCAGGTCGCGCCCACCTCACCGGGCATCCTGGGACAGATCATCTCCTATTTGGAGACCCTGCTCAGCGGCTGGCCTTATGCCTTGAGCCTGATGTCCATTCTTTTGGCGCATGAGTTCGGCCATTATTTCATGAGTCGTCATCATAAGACGGCTGCGACGTTGCCGTACTTTATTCCTCTTCCATTTCCTCCGCTTGGCACGATGGGCGCCGCGATCTTGATGCAGAGCACGCCGAAGAACAAGCGCGTCTTGTTCGACATCGGTGTGGCGGGACCGTTAGCGGGCATCATCGTTGCCATCCCGNNCATTCTTTTGGCGCATGAGTTCGGTCACTACTTCATGAGCCGCTATCATAAAACCCCGGCCACGCTGCCGTACTTTATCCCTCTCCCGGTCCCGCCGCTTGGAACCATGGGCGCCGCGATCCTGATGCAAGGCACACCCAAGAACAAACGCGTGCTGTTCGATATCGGCGTCGCCGGGCCGCTGGCCGGCATCATCGTTGCCATACCGATCCTGTTCTATGGTCTTTCCATTTCCAAACTGGCTGTGATCCATTTGGCGCCGGGCATGTTGCTCGAACAGGAAGGAAACTCGATCTTCTACCTGCTGGCGAAATACATTACCTTCGGAAAGCTATTGCCCAACCCTGCCACTACGAATGGTCTTTCCCTCGGACTGTATTGGCTGCGGTATTTTTTCACCGGCCAACCATTCCCGCTCGGAGCGACAGATGTAATCACCAGTCCGATTGCCTTCGCGGGCTGGGCCGGCTTGCTTGTCACCGCCCTCAATCTCATCCCCGCCGGCACCCTGGATGGCGGCCATGTGATCTATTCGTTGTTTGGCGATTCAGCTAAAAAGCTATTTCCTTTTATTTGGGGCGCCTTGATTGTCTTGGGCCTTTTCTGGAACGGCTGGTGGCTTTGGGCTGTGCTTTTGCTTTGGCTGGGACGCGTCCACGCCGAACCGCTCGATCAGATCACCCCGCTTGACTCGGGTCGCCGCATAGTTGCCTTGATCGTAATCATCATATTCATACTGACCTTCATGCCTGTGCCATTTACGATCTTCAGCGGGTTATGATTTTTCGCCGCAAGCTCTCAATATTATTTTTGTTTTTCCTGACGGCTTGCCAGCCCGCACAAGTGCATTTAACAGGGACACCCTCGGCGCAGGTGACGCGCGCACCTCAGGCCACCCTTACGCCTCAGCCGGTCAGCCAGACCCCGCTTGCCGACGAAACACTTCCCAAAGGCGTGACGATCCAAATCTGGCATCCGTGGTTTGGCATCGAAGCCAATCTCTTTCAATCGCAGGTGGATGAATTCAATCAGACCAATCAATGGGGCATCGTGGTTCAAACCACTTCCCAGTCCGATTACAACGAATTATTTCAAAACGTGGGCGCCTCCTTGCCGACGGAAGACCGCCCCCAGCTTGTGATTGGCCTGCCCGAATATGCCCTGTTGTGGAACACGAGTGGGGCTGTGGTTGATCTAACGAATTATGTGAACGATCCCAAATATGGATTGAGCGACGGGGATATAAAAGATATCCCATCCGTCTTCTGGGCTCAGGATGAGGTCGGCGGTCAGCGCCTGGGAATCCCTGCGGAACGTTCGGCCCGCTTCCTGCTCTATGACGCAAGCTGGGCGCGCGAACTGGGGTTTGATTCTGCGCCTGCCACGGCCGACGACTTTCGCCTGCAGGCCTGCGCGGCGCACGCTGCGATGTTGAAGGATACAGACCGCTCCAACGATGGCATGGGGGGCTGGCTCGTGGATACGCAGTCAATGACCGCCCTCTCCTGGCTGAGGGCCTTTGGCGGCGGCGTGCTGGAGGAAAATGGTTATCGCTTTTTGACACCGAACAATATTTCCGCGCTGACCTTCGTCAAACAGCTTTATGAGGATGGCTGTGCCTGGAAGCCGGCCGATTCATCCACTGTTTATGGTTCATTTGCCGGTCGCAAGGCCTTGTTCTCGACCGCCAGTCTCGAAGAATTATCCGATCAAGCGCGTGCCTTTGCCGCCGCGAATAGCTCCGATGAATGGACCGTGCTGGCTTTTCCCGGCAGCACGCCAAGCAGCCGGTTGATCGTTTACGGCTCGTCATACATCGTGTTGAAGTCCACGCCCGCACAGCAACTGGCCTCCTGGCTTTTTGTGCGCTGGATGCTCTCGCCGGAGAATCAAGCCAAATGG
>PMLN01000174.1:18369-23235 GCA_003158885.1 Anaerolineae bacterium | reverse complement strand
CGAGTGTTGCGGGGCGGCTCGTGGGACGGCAACCTTGACGATGTGCGCTCTGCCTACCGCAACTGGAGCGATCCGACGATTACCTTCGACAGCATCGGTTTTCGTTGCTCCCGCTCACTTCCTTAGTTCTAAAATGCTGAATTCTGGATTTCTGAAAATCTGAAGCGGGGGTCTGGGGGCTTTGCCCCCAGTGCGTTAAATGAGTAAAATCTTCTACGATCTCTACGACAAAATCTGCAGCCCATTAAATCTTTGGTGGGCATATAAGGACGCGGCGCGCGGCAAACGCTATACGTCGGCCGTTGCGTCGTTTGAATACGATCTCGAAAAGAACCTGGTTGAAATTGAACGGGAATTAAAGGATCAGGCATATCAATTGGGCGGTTATCACAATTTTCGCATTGATAAGCCAAAACGTAGATTGGTGAACGCCGCGCCATTTCGTGACCGCGTGGCTCATCGCGCCCTGATGAATATCATAGAGCCGTTGTTTGAAAGACAGTTCATCTTCGATACCATTCTCATCTTTATTTCATCAAGGAAATTCGTATCACCCTCTCGTAATTGCTTTGCCAGTCGAGGTCGCATCCCGCCGCCATCGGCTGTTTCTGCGCCATGAGGCGCAGAAGGGTTGCAGAAGGGACGCAAAAGTGTCGGGCTTCTCTAGCATTACAGCGCAATGTCAGACNNGAAGACAACAACCTTGCGCTGTAATACTAGCACCTCTTCTTTTATCGGTTTATTCGCTTTAAGAATTCCTTCCTTTGGGAGGGCCATAAAAGCCGGAGAGGGACTTGTGTAATTCCAGAATCCCGATAATTTACACTGGGCATTTATTCGCGAACGGGTATACTATCATAAGAGGGGTCTGTTTCAATTCGCCCTTGATGACTATGGAATGGAGAATGCGATGTCGCCCAAAAACCGGATTGCTCAAGTTTTCAAGTTTGCCCTTGTATTCTTGCTGACCATCGGGGCATTGTTCTCTAATCTTGGCGCGGAGAATTTACCTGTAGCCCGCGCTCAACAAGCCGATCCTGCCTCGGTGAGTGCTGTGCCAACGGGATGGAAAAGCTATCTGGACCCGCAATACGGTTTTCAGTTCGATTATCCCGGTGACTGGGGAGTAAAGGTGGCTTTTCAGAATTTTGGTCAGCCGGATGACATCATTAAACAGAGGGTTACATTAAGTAATGACCAATTCGCATTTATCAACATAGATGTTTGGGAAAATACAGCTGGGCTATTGCCCTCGGAATGGATTGATAAGTACCAAAGGGGTCTGCTGGCATCGAGTGTCGCAATTCCATCGGTCAGTAATATGGAAGTCGGTGGAGTTGACGGCTTCTTCATTGTCCAGCCGCCAAATCCCGAGCAACAAATTATCGGCCATGTCATCACCATACTTCAGAAGAATGGCTTGACATACCGGATCGAATATCTTGCCCAGGATGGCGGAGCGGCTCAGGATCTCTATGTGGCGGTATTGTCAACTTTTAAATTTTCGTCTGGGAGTATAGCTCTCCCCAAATTGCCGCCAGCCCCATTTTTCGGTATCCAATCGCAGCCTCAAGATACGGATTGTTGTGGACTTCATGATACTCAATATAATCCGTATCCATGCTCAGGCGGAAATTGCACGTGGTACGCGGCTTATAAACGTGATGATTTGCCTTATCAAAATCAAAGCTGGGGAAATGCAAAGGACTGGATCACCAATGCAAGAAGCGTGGGCTATCCAACGGGTACGACCCCGCAAGTCGGTGCAATTGTGGTTTTTCAGCCCGGAGTTCAAGGCGCCGATTCAACCTATGGTCATGTGGCCTACGTTGAACAAGTTTACAGTAGTACTTCCTTTAGGGTGACATCTCAGTCATGGCTTGGGAATTGTGTCCTGAGTAATTATACGGCCTACACGGGCACGGGCGTGGATTTTATTTATCATCCCACTTCCGATAACGCTTCCTTTGTCACCGATGTGACCATCCCGGATGGCACGACCCTGAATCCCGGGCAGACCTTTACAAAAACCTGGCGCATGAAAAACACAGGCACTACCACCTGGGGCAGCGGTTATAGCTGGGCCTTCACCAGCGGCGACCAAATGAGTGCTCCCTCCAGCGTTTCGGTTTCATCCACATCTCCCAATAACACGGCGGATATCTCCGTCAACATGGTCGCGCCTACCACAGCGGGTAGTTACACCGGCAATTGGCGGATGAAGAATTCACAGGGTCAATTGTTTGGGGATGAGGTCTGGGTCAAGATTAACGTGAGCAGTTCCTCCGGCGGGACTTGCACCAATGGGGCCCAATCCGGCGCTCTTCAATCGGGATACCAGTATTGTGCGGACGAAGCCTGCACTTGTAATTTGAGCGCTCAGGCCAGTGTGGCTTACGGAGCGAACAATTGCTACTTCTATCAAACCTTTTCAAGTAGCGTTTCTTGTAGTAATTCAACCTTTAATGATCCGATCATTGGGAGTGGCAAAAAGTGCTACTATAAATCAACGGGGTCTGCACCTTCGACTCCCTCAAGCCCGAATCCTTCGGATAATCAAACTCTGAGCAGGGCCAATGATACCTATTTATATTGGAGTACAACTGGCACTTCGTGTGATGTACATATTTGGGGTGGCAACATCGACATCAATCCAAGCGGTGGCAGTTGTTCGAGCTTGCATTTGGGTAATCAATATGGCGGCGCATATCAATGGCAGGTGACGGCACATAATGCCTACGGTACAACAACTGGACCAACATGGCATTTTAATGTTCAACCATATGCGCCATCAAATTTGAATGCATCAGCTACGTCGCAAACGCAGATCAATCTTTCCTGGACAAAGTCCACTGATGAGCCGAGCAATGTTGATAGCTACAAGGTTTATTATAGCAATGGCACATTTATCAACACTGTACCATCGGGCTCAACCGGTTATCAAGTAGACGGGCTGACTGCTAACACAAATTATTCTTTCTATGTCAAAGCGGTTCGTCAAGGAGTCGAGTCGGTTGCAAGTAATACCGCTAGCGCTACTACACAATCTAGTATCACGCCGATAGATGTGCTCTTCAACGGCGGATTTGAAGACGGCTCCAATGCTATCCCGGATGGCTGGAGAACCGATGCGTGGACTATGCCTTATAGCACGTTTACATGGGATAGTTCTGTGGCTCATTCAGGTGTCAAAAGCGTAAAGATCGCCTCAGGTACAGCAAATGATGCGCGATGGATTCAAACAATCTATGTTCAACCGAACTCGAATTACCAGTTGTCCGGGTGGATTAAGACACAAGACGTAGCACATAGTCTGGATAGCGTTGATGCAGGCGCAACCCTGTCGGTAATGGGAGGCTTTGAACATACGCAAGGTTTATTTGGAACCAATGATTGGACCTATGTCAGTCTTCCATTTAAAACTGGCTCTCGAACACAAATTGATGTCGGTGGGCGAATTGGCATGTATTCTGGGACGACTACAGGTACCGCATGGTTTGACGATATGAAGCTTGAGCTACTAAGCGTTCCAACATGCTTCACTTTATCGACCGGCATAGCTCCTGCAAGTACAGGCAACATTAGCGTCAGTCCCTCGCCGAATTGCAGCAACGGAACACAGTATGCTATTGGAACAACTGTTAAGCTTACTGCATCACCAGCCTCTGGCTATGTCTTCGGTAGCTGGAGCGGGGACGCAACAGGCGTATCCAATCCTACTACTCTTGCTATTACTGCTAACAAATCAGTCACAGCTAATTTCCAGCCGCCTCTACCTACTCTGACTTCTCCATTGAATGGGGCGCTGGTTTCCGTCTTTCGCCCAACCTTCAAGTGGCAGGCCGTTTCGGGCGCGGCCAAGTATCGGATCGCGGTTTCGAGATATGCCAGCCTGGCCAGCCCCCTCGTCAACGCTACGCTGACGACACTCTCCTATACTCCAACCATCAACCTGCCCACCAAGACCAAACTGTACTGGAGCGTTCGAACCGTCAGCGCCGGTGGCGCCTTAGGTTCGTGGGCCTCCCTCTATTCCTTTACCATCGGCCTGCCTGCTCCAACTCTGGTTTCTCCTGCCAACCTTTCTACTGGCATCGCTCTCAGGCCAACCTTTCATTGGTACCCCGTGAGCGGCGCAACTTCCTACACCCTCCAGGTATCCACCAGTTCGACCTTCAGCACGTTCCTGGTCAATATCAAGATCGCCTCTACTTCTTATATTCCAACGAAGAACCTTCCATCCAACCGGGTTCTCTATTGGCGCGTCTTGGCTGCGGGTGCGGTCGGTTCCAGCAACTGGTCAAGCATCTTTATGTTCACGACTACCCCATAACTGATGTTTTCTCCCTCCCCAAATATGATGGTCCAGTTCATACATTGCAACTAACTTTTCATCATTGTATTTGGGGAGGGGTTGGGGTAGGGCGTTGAGGTAAAGCTTTCTCCCTCCTAATCTCCTTTCCCGTTTTTCACTGCTTGAATACGTTGTTCTGATGCGCGGCCACCTGGTTGCGACCTATGGATTTTGCCAAATAAAGTGCTTCGTCCACACTTTTCAGCAGCAGGTCGTTGGTTGTACCAACCACCTTTCTTCTCACCCCCACAGTCTGTTCTTTTTACGTTTTCCGCACTTTCCGTTTTGTCTTCTTCGGCTCCAGCATCGTCCCGCGACAAGTCTTTGCTCCACACCGGCACGCAAATTGTTTCTCGGATTCCGGCGTTTCGGTCCCGTCGCGCGTCAGGTTGTAATCGTAGGTCAATTCCTCGCCCTTTGCGATGGTCTTGATTGCCTCGATATACACCCGCCTTTTTTCGATGACCGTCTTGCAGTTCGGCTCACACGAGTGGTTGATAAAGCGCGCCTCA
>PMLN01000174.1:0-18337 GCA_003158885.1 Anaerolineae bacterium | reverse complement strand
GCGCGTCCCCTTGCGGATGCGCTGGGTTGCGAACCCACCGAAGCCGTGGATGGGTGAGTTACGTACTTCAAATAATGATGTGCTCATATGCTTCAATTTCCATCTCTTACTTCTTTCTTTTTATTTACTTCTCTTTAATCGTTAAATTGACGACTACCGCCTTGCTGGCTTTGATCAAATTCTCCGGTGTGATGAAGATCTCCTCGCCCCATTGTCCCGCGCCTACTCCCAGCATGGGTTCTTTGACCAGGGATGCTTCCAGAAATGAACGGAAGCCCTCCTTCTGCCAGCAAAACGGCGGGATCGAGCCGATCACATAACCGGTGGTTTCCTTCACCGCTTCCGGCGCCGCCATTTGGATATTGCGCGAGCCGATGGCTTTCTTCAGATTACCCGACACCGCGTTCTGATCGCCGCCCAGCATCACCAGCACGCGCTCGCCCGTATCCGCTTGGAAGATCAACGTTTTGACGGCTTGTCGTTCCGGAAAACCCAGTGCGTTCGCCACATTCGCCGCACCCTTCTCGGTTTCCGGTGGAAAACTTTTTGCTTCATATGGAATACCGAGCGAGTCAAGAAAAAAATGAGATGGTAGTTTCATGGTTCCTTTCAATATAGAGCTTGACTCCCTCCCCAAATACTCCCGCTCTAAGCCCGCTGTTCTTTGCGGGTTGGGATATTTGGGGAGGGTTAGGGGTAGGGCTAGGCGCTCCCTCCCTAAATCCGACGATCCAGTTCATACATCTTCATCCCAAATTCCATCGTCGTATTTGGGGAGGGTTAGGGGTAGGGCCAATTTTACATCAGCCTCACACCTTCCATTCCTTTCGTATCCGTTCCACAATTTCCTGCGGTGTCTTCGATATATCCACCTTCAGCGCCTCTTCCGGCTCATCCAAAATCTCAAACTGACTCTTCAGCATCTCCGGCTTCATGAAATGCCCTTTGCGTTCCTTCATGCGCGCCTCGATTTGTGCATAAGTTCCCTGTAAAAAAATAAATCGTACTTCTTCGTTGACCCTCAGCGTCTGGCGATAAGATTCCTTCAATGCCGAGCAGGCCAGGATCATATTTTGCTTCTTCTCGATAGTTCTTTCGATCAAGCCTCTCAATTTCCTCAACCAGTCTGTCCGGTCTTCATCGGTCAACGGGATGCCGTTCATCATCTTCTCACGGTTTTCTTTGGTGTGGAAATTATCCGCGTCATAATACATCCAGTTCAGCCGGATCGCCAGTAGTGAACCGACCTTCGTCTTGCCCGATCCCGAAACGCCCATGATGATGCCGATCATGGGTTTCTGATTGCCTTTGAGCGTGCTCTCAGCCCACTCCTCATGTGCGGTCAGATCATTTCCGAACCCCGCCCACATCAACACATCGCGCCAATCCCGTTTCGCCAGATCGATTGCTTTGCGGGTCTCATCCATATCTCCGAAACCAATCCGCAGCGCCGCCCAGCGTATCCGTTCAAGTTGGAATTCATCCGTATCCTTCATGAACGGCAGGTTTTGTCCGCATTCCTCGGCCAGCATTTTCCCGGCAATTTCCTGTTCTTCCGGCTTGAAAAGAAATTGAACCAATTCCCGTGTCCGTGCACTGAGTCCTTCCATTTATATTCCTCTCACTACCAAACCTGGAAAACCATCATTCTCTCGAATCAAATTACTTCTTACGTTTTACTTTTCTCCCTCGTGCCCTTAGTGTTCAAGTTTTTCCCATTTCCCCTCGTTGCAAAATAAATCCCAACCAAAATCAATCCTCCTCCTGCGATCACGGTCATGCCCGGCGCTTCCTTTAAAATAAAATAAGCCAGGATGGATGAGCCGATCGGTTCGCCCAGGGTCATTACCGCCACGAAGGCCGCCGGTAAATAAGCCAGCGCCCAATTGTAGGTCGAGTGGCCGATCAATTGCGGTATCAGGGCCAGCAATATGATCCAGACATACGTCAGCCATGAGTACCCAAACAGGTTTTCGTGAGCGATTAATACCACGATCAATAAACATACCGCCGCCATACTGTAGACTAAAAATATATACGGCATCAGCGACATCTTCAGGCGCAACTTTCGCCCGATGATCAAATAGCCCGCCACCATCCACGCGCCTGCCAGTGCCAGAAAGTTACCGAACAACATCCGTCCGTGCATGATTTGACTTAACGATGGGCAGACTAGGCCGTTGTTCCACGTACATGCATCCGCCAACCCGATGATGAATCCGCCGATCAAGGCCAGGCTCATGCCTATTAAGATCGGACGGGTGAGCGGCTCCCGCAGAAAGATGGGCGATAGCAGGGCTACCCATAGCGGCCCCGTGCTGACGAAGACCACCGAGCTTGCCACGCTTGTGTATTCCAGGGATGAAATCCATGTTGCGAAATGGATCGCCAGGAACAGGCCGGATAACAACCCCAGCAGTATCTCGTTGCGGCTTAGCGCCCTCAGTTCTGCGCGGTGACGCGTTAAGGCGACCGGCGCCAATGCCAGGCTGGCAAACGTTAATCGCAATGCGGCAATGACCAGCGACGGCGCCTCCGTTTGTGCGAAGCGGATGAAGATCGAAGCCGTGGAAACAGCTAGGATCGCGATAAAAAGCGCAATCCCCAGCCGGCCTCCGCCAATTCCGGCGGATTTTGGGTTGGCATCCGACGGAGCTTCTTTGTTCTCTGGGGGAAGATCAACGCGTTCTTGGGTCATGTTTTGCTAATCGCCATCGGTTGCTTTACCCCCTCCCTAAATACCGACGATTCCACTACCGAATTTTCATTCCAAAATTGTCTCGTCGTATTTGGGGAGGTCGCGTAGCACGCCGGAGGCGATTGGGGTAGGGCTAGGTATGCAGAAGAGAAGCCGTTTATTGTCATATCGATTTTCTCATCAGGATAAATCGCATAGAGTATAAACGATTTGTTAGAGTCGGCGATTACGTCTTGACATTCACCTCGCGCCTGAATACAATCCTTCCACCAACTAAAGGAGAGAAAATGGCTTTTGAACTTCCTAAACTTTCGTATGCAGTGGATGCGCTCGAACCCTATATTGATGCGCAGACCATGACGATTCATCATGATAACCACCATCAGACCTATGTCACCAATCTCAATGCCGCGCTGGAGAAGCACCCCGAACTGGCCGGCAAATCCATCGAAGCCTTGCTAAAGGATCTGAACGCCGTGCCGGAAGACATTCGCATGGCGGTTCGTAATCACGGCGGCGGCACTTGGAATCACTCCATGTACTGGGAGATCATGGCTCCCAAGGCTGGCGGCGCGCCGAAGGGCGAGCTTGCCAAGGCGATTGATGCAACCTTCAAATCCTTCGATGCCTTCAAGGAGGAATTCACCAAGTCTGCCAATGGACGTTTTGGCTCTGGTTGGGCTTGGCTTGTCAAGAAGGGCAGTGGCTTGGCGATTGTCTCGACTGCCAACCAGGATAACCCCATGTCCGAGGGCATGACCCCCATCCTCACCCTTGATGTTTGGGAGCACGCCTATTATCTCAAGTACCAGAACCGCCGCGCGGACTATGTGACCGCCTGGTGGAATTTGGTCAACTGGGATGCGGCTGCGAGCCGTTTCGCCGCCAAATAATCGAAATCGTTCCGTTGTGTTAATGCAAAGGAGAAAGAGGCCGCCTCTTTCTCCTTTATTTTATCCGTGGAGAATGCGATGAAGAATTTAAACCCTCCGCCTCAGTTCAATGAGTAAGGGCACAGCGGGAAGCTTCTTCACCAGGCCCCGTGAATTCCTCCGCTGTGCCCCTACTTCCTCGAATGATTTCACTCCAAATTAAATTGTTCTATCCGTGCAAATCTGTCTCATACGTGTTCTATTCCCTTTGTGTTCTTTGCCTGGTTATTCTTCCATTCCCCGTTAACCAAAATCCATGACCCATGACCCATTCCCAATCCCGATTCCCGAATATCGAATTTCGAGTATCGAATGTCTGTTCATCCCGCCATTCCTCAATTACCATTCCCCTTGAACTACTTGATCCTTCTTTTCATCTCCTGCATCTGTTCCTCGCTCATCTCCGGCACATGCTCGATCTCTGTGATGCCCAGTGCCTTCCTCTGTGCCTCGCGCCACATCTCCAGCCGCGCTGTGACTTGCGCCTCGTACCCCTCTTGTGACGGCGAATAAAAATAAGTTCCCAGCAGCCGCTTGGGCAGATATTGCTGCGGCACAAAGTGCCCCTCATGCTCATGCGGATACACATAATCCTTCCCGTGCCCCAGTGCCTCTGCGTCGCGGTTGTTATCCATCAGATGCCGCGGTACGGAAATTTGGCCTTCATCTTCAATCTTCTGCATGGCCTTGAAGTAGGCCCCTGCGCTGTTCGACTTCGGCGCGGTGGCCAGGTACAGTGTTGCCTCGACCATGGGATACACACCTTCGGGCAGGCCAATGTAATCGAAGGCCTGTGCCGCCGAAGCAGCCACCACGAGTCCCATCGGGTCAGCCAGCCCAATATCTTCACCTGCCAAAATGATCAAGCGCCGTATGATGAAGCGCGGGTCTTCACCCGCATATAACATTTTCGCCAGCCAATAGAGCGCCGCGTCCGGATCGGATCCCCGCACTGACTTGATGAAAGCCGAGATCGTATCGTAATGTGCATCCCCATCCTTATCATACAAGACCGCCCTGCGCTGGATCGATTCCTGCGCCACATCCAGCGTGATATGGATCATTCCGCTCGCGTCCGGAGCCGTGGATTCCACGGCCAGTTCCAGCGCGTTCAACGCGTTGCGCGCGTCGCCTCCCGCCACCTCGATCAAATGGGCGCGTGCCTCCGCCTCGAGACGAATGAGTTTGTTTCCATAGCCGCGTTCCTTGTCCGCCAGGGTGCGGTCAATGATGATCCCGGTCTCTTCCTGGTTCAGGTTTCTCAATTGGAAGACGCGCGACCTTGAGATTAGCGCGCTGATGACCTCGAAATATGGGTTCTCGGTCGTCGCGCCGATCAGCGTCACGGTTCCGTTTTCAACGTGTGGCAACAGCGCGTCCTGCTGGGCCTTGTTCCAGCGATGGACTTCATCCACAAAAAGGATTGTGCGCTCGTTATGCAGGCGTCTTCGTTCGAGTGCCGCCTCCACCACCTTGCGCAGTTCCGCTTTGCCCGCCAGGGTGGCGGAGATGGTTTCAAAACGACTCTTGGTACTGTTCGCAATGACTTGTGCCAGTGTGGTCTTGCCGGTGCCGGGCGGACCCCATAAGATGATGGATGAGAACAGCTTATCCGCTTCGATGGCGCGCCGCAGGAGTTTCCCCTCGCCGACAATATGTTCCTGCCCGACAAATTCATCCAGTGTGCGCGGCCGCATCCTCGCCGCCAGCGGCGCTTCGCTTTTCATGCGTTCCTGCAGTGCGTGGTCGAAGAGATCGGGCATGAAATGATTATAGCATTTCCCTCTGAATTATTTGTGGATTGGGTGGAAGGCCTGAACGACGGTAGCACTGCAATCAACCGTGGTGTTCTCCATTCTTCTTAAAAACCGGCCACAGATTTCACGGATTACCACAGATTGGGACTCAGAATCCGTGAAAATCTGTGGTAATCCGCCTGCACTCCCTGGCACTTGCGCCCAGGGCAAGTGTGGTGCACGTACAAGTGTGGCAAAAATTCAACCACGGTTAAATGCGGTTCTGTCTGAATGACATTCCCGCAGAAAATATCCATATTGATGGGTTCATCCTCTATGGATGGGAAATATATTTTTTATCGCCAGGCGAGAATCGTAATAATCACCGTTTTTTGAAGAAATTGATCTGCTCTGTAATCATGGCCGCATGGTATCATCTCCTTACTTCAAGCGGAGGAATTCCCGATTTGAACGAGACCTTTGCAGCGCTTAAACATTACAACTACCGGCTGTGGTTTATCGGCCAGATGGTTTCCCTCATGGGCACCTGGATGCAGAGTACGGCCCAGGGCTATTTGATCTACCAGCTCACCAAATCCACAACCTACCTGGGCTTGATCGGTTTCATGGGCGGGGTGCCGATCCTGCTGTTTTCCCTGTATGGCGGCTGGGTCGCTGACCGCATCTCACGCCGCACGTTGTTGGTCGTCACGCAGACCTCCATGATGACCCTGGCTTTCATCCTGGCCGCTTTGGACTTTGCCAAGATTGTCCAACCCTGGCATATCCTGGTTCTGGCTTTGCTGCTGGGAGTGGCCAACGCCTTCGATGCCCCCGCGCGCATCTCGTTTGTGCTTGAACTGGTTGATCGCGAGGATATGAATAACGCCATTGCCCTCAACTCAACCATGTACAATACTGCCACGGTGGTTGGGCCCTCGGTCGCAGGCTTGACCTATGCTGCTTTTGGAGCGGCTTGGTGCTTCACGATCAACGGTATTTCCTTCATCGCGGTCATTGCGGCTTTGCTCTTGATGCACATTAAAACGCAGACCCAGCCTGTGCGCCGCTCACCCGCCATGCAGGAAATTGCCGAAGGCGTACATTACGTCATTTCCAACCCTCTGGTGCTCAGCCTGACCATCTCCGTTGGGGTGGTGAATTTGTTCGGGTTTGGCTTTTTGAACCTGCTGCCGGCTTGGGCAACGGATGTGCTGCACGGGGATGTAACTACAAACGGCCTGCTGGTGTCGGCCCGCGGCTTCGGCGCCCTTGTCAGCGCGCTGATGCTGGCTTCCCTGGGGCGGCAAAAGTTGCGTGGGAAACTGTGGATGATCGGCGCTTTGATCACACCCGTGGCCCTCTTTATATTTGCATGGATTGGCTGGATCCCGCTTTCCCTGGGGATCCTGGCAGTGATGGGTTGGAGCATGATGCTAGTAACCAACAACAACAATTCGCTGGTCCAGGCCGAAGTCCCCGACAATTTGCGCGGCAGGGTAACGGGCGTATATGCCATGGTAATGAACAGCGCTTACTCATTGGGGATGCTCTTGACCGGCGCCATTGCCCAGCGCTGCGGCGCTCCGGCCACAGCGCTGTTCTGTGCGGTAATCATGTTCCTCTTTGCACTGATATCCTGGGTGTTCTTCCCCTACATTCGCCAGCATGGATGAGATCGCAAATAGGGAGGTTGCTTTACAAATCCGGATAAGGTTGCATTTATAACTTGGCTGCCTTGGATGAGTGCGGTGGGTGTCTGCTTGGTCACCGCCTAATGTCGGACAATTGGTGCTTAAACTTTGACAATCCACTCATCCCGTGTTAAACTCAGCACGCTTTCATCCTCACCGGCGTGACGCTTAGCGTCACGCCTTTTCCTGTGCCATGCGAACTGTTTACTGGGAAGATAACTGCCTCAAAATGATTGACCAGCGCCTTTTGCCGAATACGCTGGAAATTGTCGCTTACCGCACACACATGGAAGTCGCCGGGGCGATCAAGGATATGGTGGTGCGCGGCGCGCCCGCTATTGGCGCCGCGGCTGGTTTTGGGCTGGCGCTCGCCGCGCGTGAGGCCGCTTCCGCCTCGGCTTCTGAATTGCTCACCGATCTCCAAAATGCGGCAGCCGTTTTACGCTCGTCGCGTCCGACCGCTGTGAATCTTGCCTGGGCCTTGGACCGCATCCTGAAAAAAGTTTCCAACTTTACCGGCGCTCCCGATCATTTGCGCCAGATCGTTTTGGATGAAGCCCAGCGCATTGCCGATGAAGATGTTGCCATCAACAAGCGTATGGCCGAACATGGCGCCGCGTTGATCAATGACGGCGATACGGTCATCCATCATTGCAACACGGGCGCACTGGCAACCGTGGATTGGGGCACGGCGCTTGGCGTCATCCGCACGGCGCATGAACAAGGCAAGCATGTGCATGTGTTGGTGGATGAGACCCGTCCACGCTTGCAGGGCGCGCGGCTGACCGCCTGGGAATTGGAGCAATACCATATTCCCTATGAGATCATCAGCGACAACATGTCGGGTTATTTTTTACGGAGCGGCCAGGCCCAAAAAGTTTTCTTCGGCGCGGACCGTGTCACCGCCAATGGCGATGTGGCAAACAAGATCGGCACCTATATGCTGGCTTTGGCCGCATATGATAATCACATACCTGCCTATTCGGTGGCGCCAACCTCCACGATTGATTTATCCCTGGCTCATGGGGGCTTGATCCCGATCGAAGAGCGCGATCCGGATGAGGTGCTTGGCATTGAGTTTCACGGCCAGCGCATCGCGCCGCAAAATGCAAAAGCTCGCAATCCCGCCTTTGATGTCACACCGCACCGTTTGATTACGGCGATTGTTACGGAAAACGGCGTGGTTTATCCGCCGTTTGAAATAAATCTAAGGAAAGTAGTAACGACTTAAGTCGTTGCCAAGGGCATTTATGGACATTCTTGTAACCGGCTCTGTTGCTTATGATTATCTAATGACCTTCCCCGGTTTGTTCAAGGAACAAATCCTTCCCGAACGGCTGGCTTCGATCAGCCTGTCATTTCTGGTCGACTCGATGTCGAAGCAGCGCGGCGGTATCGCACCGAATATCGCCTATACAATGGCTTTGCTTGGCGGGAAGCCGCGCGTGATGGCAACGGTCGGTGAGGATTTTTCGGACTACCGCGCCTGGCTTGATTCAAAAGGCGTGGATACAGCGCTCATGAAAATTATTCCCGGCGAATTCACTGCTTCTTTTTTCGCGACTACCGATCAGGCTTCCGCTCAAATTGCCTCATTCTACCCCGGAGCGATGGGACACTCATCCATCCAATCCATCAAGGATTTGGATCGAAAACCCGATTTGGTCGTTGTCTCACCCAGCGCGCCGGACGCGATGATGAAGTTTCCTGCCGAGTGCCGTGAGCTGGGGATCAAATATCTTTATGATCCAAGCCAGCAGGTTCTTCGTCTCGAAGGAAACGAGTTGGCGCGCGATATGGAAGGCGCGTATTTCCTGTTCTGCAACGATTATGAATTTGGATTGATCTCGAAGAAAACCGGCTGGGGCCTGGGACAAATCCTGAAGCATGTCAAAGTATTGGTCGTCACACGCGGCAAGGAGGGTGCGAATCTTTATACAGATGGTGAAGAATATTTTATCCCGACGGTGCCCGAGCGCGAGATCGTTGACCCGACCGGGGTCGGCGATGCCTTCCGGGGCGGTTTTTTGACCGGTTATGCCCATGACTGGGATTGGGTGTTGTGCGGCGAAGTCGGTTCGCTGGCGGCGGTTTATTGTTTGGAGTGTCGCGGTCCCCAGAGTCACAGCTACACAAAGCAAGAATTTGTTGAGCGATTTAGAAAACAGTTTAATGATCAAGGCCAGCTCGATAGTTTATTAGACCTGTAAGACCTGTAAGACTTGTTAGACCTCAAAGAATGAAGGAGAACCCATGAGCAATAATTACGATATCAAAGACATCAATCAAGCCGAGGGCGGGCGCCGACGCATGGATTGGGCGGAACGTGAAATGCCTGTCTTGCGCAGTATCAGCGAGCGCTTCAAAAAGGAAAAACCATTGAAGGGCATGCGCATGTCTGCATGCTTGCATGTGACGGCTGAAACCGCCAACCTGATGCGCGTTCTGCAAGAGGGCGGAGCGGATGTAGTCCTGACTGCATCCAATCCGTTGTCCACGCAGGATGATATTGCTGCGGTGTTGGTCAATCAATTTGAGATACCCACCTTTGCCATTAAGGGCGAAGATAACGTCACATACTATAAGCATATCAAAGCCGCGCTCGATCACAAACCGCATATCACGATGGACGATGGGGCCGATCTCGTTTCTACGATTCATAAAGATCGCCGTGAACTTCTTAAAGATATTGTAGGCGGCACGGAAGAAACCACGACCGGCGTGATTCGGCTGCGGGCCATGGCTGCCGATAAGATGCTTAACTTCCCTGTGGTGGCCGTCAACGATGCGATGACCAAACATTTCTTTGATAATCGTTATGGCACAGGTCAAAGCACGCTGGATGGCATCATCCGCGCCACGAATGTTTTGCTGGCCGGCAAACGTTTTGTCGTCGCCGGCTATGGCTGGTGTGGACGCGGTCTGGCTTCGCGTGCGCGCGGTATGGGCGCCATCGTGATTGTCACAGAAGTGGATCCGCTCAAGGCGCTCGAAGCAGTGATGGACGGGTTTGAAGTCATGACCATGAAGGATGCCGCCAGGATCGGAGATATCTTCTGCACCGTAACCGGCGATATCAACGTGGTTGACAGAAGCCACTTCGAGGTTATGAAAGATGGCGCAATTGTTGCCAACTCCGGCCACTTCAATGTGGAGATCAATATTCCGGCCTTGGAAAAGATGTCGAAAGGCAAGCCGAATCTGGTGCGTCCGTTCGTCGAACAATACACAACCACAGATGGAAGAAAGATTAATATTCTCGCCGAAGGCCGTCTGATCAATCTCGCCGCTGCCGAAGGCCATCCGGCTTCCGTGATGGATATGTCCTTTGCCAACCAGGCCCTGGCCGCCGAGTACATGGTCAAGAATGCCAGCACGCTGGAGAAGAAAGTCTATTCCGTGCCGGCCGAGATCGACGCCGAGATCGCCCGCATCAAGCTGGAAGCGATGGGCATCACGATTGACAAGCTTTCTGATCAACAGCTCAAATATCTCAATTCCTGGCAGGAAGGTACGTAGAACATAGAGACAACGTAGAGACGAGGTAGAGACGAAGCACGCTTCGTCTCCGTCCCTCTGTCCAGCCGTATAAGCGTCCCGAAGGTTGGCGGTGAAGCCCTCTTCATCTGCCATCACCTTCGGGACGCTTTTTATGGCAGGTGAGTGGTTCACAAAATCCTATTCCAATTTTAACTTGCCTTATAATCGAAACTAAACATGAACAGTAAAAGAACTTTTCTTCCACTTATCGGGATCATTTTGCTCCTCGTTCTTGCTCTGGTCGTTGGAGAAATGCTGGGAAGCTCAATTCGCGGTAATAGTGATAATATGGCTGGCAATATTCCTGTATCAACTCCCTCTGATTTCTTTGCGCAAGAGTTCTCATCCTCCACAGATATTGTGCCTATTAGCGGACTCGCAGCCGGTGGTTTGGGTGATGCCCTGCTCAAATCGAATGTCTGGCACACCCTGCTGGATTATGAACAAAAGCAGAATTGCACCGACGTGACCAGCCAAACCATCAGCGTTGCACAAATCAACGAGCAAAGCTCATATTGGGTTGAAGATTGGACTGTGGTTGCTTGCGGCCAAACCGAAGTATTCAAGGTCAAGTTCACCCCCGATCAAGTTGGCGGCACGCTATATTCAATCATTCCTTGAAACAGGAATCATTGGGATTTTTTCCTGTTCAAGCGGAAGTTGAACCCTATCCGCTAACCGCTAACTGCTAACAGCTAACCGCTAACAGCTAATTGCTGACCTGATTGACTCTTCCCTCTCTCCCTGCTATTATCTTTGTATGCAAACAAATAAAGAAAGCATGGGTCGGCGTTTCCGGCAGTGGGTTCAAAATTTCCTGCGCTGGTTCAAGCCGGGACTCGGCATCAAGCGCTGGATGCTGGTGATTTTGGCAGGAATCACATTGTTGGGCATCGGCCTGGGTATCCTTTTACTGGACATATATCGTACCAATACCGGCAATTCAGCAATCCTTACTTTTCTTTCGGTAGCCAGCCTGCGGTTTCTGCCGCGTATTCTGCGGGTGGTGATCTTCGGTGGATTAGGTATCGGCCTTGTGGTGTACGGGATCTGGGGCCTCAACCGATCTCTCTTGCGGCCATTCCTGAGGCCGGGACATACGGTGATTGATCAGCTTTCCGATTTCCGCCGTCGTGACCGCGGTCCCCGCGTGGTTGCCATTGGCGGCGGACATGGCCTATCCACGTTATTGCGTGGCCTGAAGGCGCACACACGCAATCTCACTGCAATTGTCACGGTTGCCGACGATGGAGGCTCATCGGGAAGGCTGCGCGAGAGTTTCGGCATCCTTCCACCGGGTGATATTCGCAACTGTTTGGCGGCCTTATCCAACGATGAAGCTTTGCTAACCCAACTCTTTCAATATCGCTTTAGCGGTGCCCCTGAGCTCGAAGGTCATTCATTTGGCAATCTTTTTATCACCGCACTGACCGATATCACCGGAAGCTTTGAAGAAGCGATTGCCGAATCGGGGCGCGCGCTTTCCGTTAGTGGGCGTGTCCTGCCCTCCACGTTGCACGATGTTCGTTTGGTTGCGGATATGCGCCTGCCTCACGTGGTTAACGAGGTCAGGGTGCAGGGTGAAAGTAAAATCCCTGAGATGGCGGGACGTGTTCGCCGGGTCTGGCTGGAGCCAAATAATCCGCCTGCGTTTCCTCCGGCGTTGCAGGCTGTTCTGAATGCGGATTTGATCGTCATTGGCCCGGGCAGTCTTTATACGAGTCTTCTACCGAATCTGCTGGTTCCTGATTTGCTGGCGGCGATCCAGTCCAGCCGCGCAGTCAAAGTGTATGTTTCCAATATTGCCACCCAAAAGGGTGAAACGGATCTGTATACCTGTTTTGACCATGTTCGTGCACTGGAGGAACAGGCGGGTGGAAACTTCTTCGATCTGGTATTGTGTAACGAAAACTATGAAGGCAGCCTGGAACCAGCCTCGCAATGGGTGCAAGCTGACGAAAAGTCCCGCACCGATCCGCGCCTGTATTGCGCTGATTTAATTGACGCCGATCATCCCTGGCGGCACGATTCGGTCAAACTTTCGCAGGTTCTGATGGATCTGTTTTCTGAGCGCACGGGGCCGTTGAGCGACCATGTGGGCTGATATGGTCTTACCAAAGTTGCTTGACGAATCGGATGTTTTGGAACGCGCCTGCCACACATGGGTTAATTCCGCCGATTTTCCATGGGTTATTCGCGGCATTCGTAAATTCGCATAATTCGCGTTAAGGGTTCCCCGACTTTGGTAAAACTATGTGCGGGCTGAAAATTCGGGTGGTCAAACCCGCTTATTTGAATTAGAATTCACAAATGAATGAAAACCTGCTCATGCCTGACAAGGCATGAAGCTAAAATTTTCTGGAGGAACATATGTCAGTCAAAGTTGGTATTAATGGCTTTGGGCGAATAGGGCGGCAGGTTCTAAAAGCAATCCGCGAATATTACCCCAAAGAACTTGAAGTAGTTGCGTTCAATGATATCGGCGACACCAAGACCATGGCGCACCTGCTCAAGTACGATTCGACCTATGGCCGTTTCGGCGGCACCGTCGAATTGAACGATGACGGCCTGACGATCGATGGCAAGAAGGTGAAGGTTTTCAAGGAGACTGACCCGTCCGCGATTCCGTGGGGCAGTTTGGGGATTGATATTGTCATCGAATCGACCGGTCTGTTCACCATCAAGGAAGATGGCGTCAATAAGAAAGGCAAGACGGTCAAGGGCGCGGTCAATCACATCACCAAGGGCGGCGCAAAGAAAGTAATTATTACGGCTCCGGCTGAAGGCGAAGACCTGACGGTGGTGCTGGGCGTCAATGAAGACCAATATGATCCGAAGAAACATAATGTTCTCTCGAACGCCTCTTGCACCACGAACTGCTTGGCGCCTGCGGCGAAGGTGGTTCACGACAAGTTCAAGATCAAACGCGGCTTCATGACCACCATTCACTCATACACAAACGACCAGAAGGTACTCGACCTTCCGCACTCCGATTTGCGCCGCGCCCGCGCTGCCGGGTTGAACATCATCCCGACCACCACTGGCGCCGCCAAAGCCATTGGATTGGTCATCCCTGATCTCAAGGGCAAGTTCGATGGCTATTCTCTCCGCGTGCCGACCCCAACGGTTTCCGTTGTTGATTTCACGGCTGAAATTNNCAACGACAACGGAAGAACTGCGCCAGGCCTTCCGCGATGCCGCCAAGCTGCCGCGCTTCAAGGGCATCCTCGAGGCTGTGGATGAACCCCTGGTCAGTATGGACTTCAAAGGCAGTTCCTACAGTTCATCCGTTGACCTGCCTTTCACTTCCGTTCTTGGCAAGGAAAAGAACGACTTCATCAAGGTTGTGACCTGGTATGATAACGAATGGGGTTATTCCGTTCGTACCGTGGATCTCGCGGTGTTGATCGCCAAGTCCCTATAATCCCCGCCTTTCTCCTCCCCCATTTTCTTCGGAAAATGGGGGAGGCTGGGTAGGGGTCTGGAGTTAAACATGAACAAGAAAACCGTAAGAGATATTGATATCAAAGGCAAGCGCGTGTTGATGCGCGTCGATTTCAACGTGCCCATGGCAGACGGTAAAGTCACGGATGACAAACGCATCAAGGCTTCCCTGCCAACCATCCAATATGTCCTCGATCAAGGCGCATCGCTGATCCTGATGAGCCATTTGGGCAGGCCGAAGGGTGGGCCTGACCCCGAGTTCAGTTTGAAGGCCGCCTCGGAAGTTTTGGCCACCCTGCTTGGCAAACCCATCGCTATGGCGCCGGACTGCGTGGGCCCCGAGGTAGAAAAGATGGCAAAAGCGCTCAAGCCCGGCGACGTGTTGATGCTCGAGAATACCCGCTTCCATGCCGGCGAAGAAAAGAACGATCTTGATCTCGCCAAACAAATGGCTGCGCTCGGGGATGTTTATGTGAACGATGCCTTCGGTTCGGCGCATCGTGCCCATTCCTCGACCGAAGGCGTGACGCACTTCCTGCCCGCTGTTTCCGGCTTCTTGATGGAACAGGAGTTGGAATATCTCGGCCGCGCAACATCGAACCCGGAACGGCCTTATATCGTCATTCTTGGCGGCGCAAAGATCAGCGACAAGATCGCAGTTGTCGAGAACCTGCTTGCCAAATGCGATAAGCTTATCATCGGCGGCGGCATGGCGAATACCTTCCTCGCTGCAAAAGGTTATGCCATGCAGGATAGCCTCGTCGAGGCTGGATCAATCGATACAGCAAAGTCCATCCTGTCGAAAGCAGGTACTAAATTGCTTTTGCCTGTGGATGCAGTCATCGCGGATAAATTCGATGCCGCGGCAAACAGCAAAGTAGTGGATGTGGATAAAGTTCCGGCCGGCTGGCGCATTATGGATATCGGACCGAAATCCATTGAGGCGTTCAAAGCGGCATTGAACGGCGCCAAATTGATTGTCTGGAATGGCCCAATGGGTGTCTTCGAGATGCCGAAGTTTGCGGAAGGCACGTTTGCCATCGCCAAATTGCTGGCCGCCTCTGGTGCAACCACCGTGATCGGCGGCGGGGATTCGGCCAGCGCGGTCAAGAAGGCTGGTGTCGCAAAGCAAATGACCCATGTCTCGACCGGCGGCGGCGCATCGCTTGAGTTTTTGGAAGGTAAGGAATTGCCCGGCGTAGCTGCCTTGATGAATAAATGATTCTTGCTCGACATGAAAAATGTGACAGTCACCCTCAGGGTGACTGTCACGTTTAATACTGCGTTACAGCGTACTGCGAAAACGTTCAAAGCAAATAATCATTTCTGTCTGTAAGATAGTATTTCTTAACCTGCCTTTCATCTATTCTCCCTCCCCAAATATCGACGATCCCACCCTCGAATCTTCATCTAAATTTTTTCTCGTCGGATTTGGGGAGGGTTAGGGGTAGGGCTGTGTGCCGCGGCATTCGTTTATTCGCGGCATTCGCGTTAAGGTTTTTCCGACTTTGGTAAAGCCATGCAAGTCGCAAGTTAGTGATTCTCTCAAGAAGCAGTATAATCGTTGCAATTCATTCCCGGAGCGCTGGTATGTCTTTCAATCTTGGCGAAAATGTTGGGCCTTATCGGATCATTGAACAACTCGGCCAGGGCGGCATGGCAACCGTGTACAAAGCGTATCATGCCGCCTTGGATCGCTATGTCGCCATCAAGGCGCTTCACCTGGCATTCGGGGAGGATCAAAATTTCCTGACTCGCTTCCAGCGCGAAGCCCGTCTGGTGGCAAAGCTGGAACACCCGAATATCGTTCCGGTTTATGATTATTCCGAACATGAAGGTCGCCCGTATCTGGTCATGAAATTCATCGAGGGGGATACGCTCAAAGCGCGCCTGGCCCAGGGCCCGTTGACTTCTGCCGAAATTGAAAAGGTTGTGGATGCAATCGGGTCGGCGCTGGCCTACGCCCATAAACAGGGGATATTACATCGCGATATCAAACCCTCGAACGTGCTGGTTGCAAACGACGGTCAACTGTACCTGGCCGATTTTGGTCTGGCGCGTATGGCCCAGTCGGGCGAATCGACTCTTTCATCCGATATGATCATGGGCACACCGCAATACATTTCGCCCGAACAGGCCATGGGCACGAAGGAACTTGATGAAGGCACCGACATCTATTCCCTCGGAGTCATGATGTACGAAATGGTGGTCGGGCGGGTTCCGTTCAATGCGGATACGCCATTCTCCATTATTCATGATCATATTTATTCGCCGCTTCCACTGCCGCATTCGATTAATCCCAAAGTACCGGAGAGCGTGGAACGGGTGTTGCTCAAGGCGCTCGCAAAGGAGCGCTCGGATCGTTATGCGGATGTCGACTCGCTGGTCAGGGCGTTCAAGGAAGCATGGACTTCTGCGGGCATCCCCATGCAAGGTACGGCCATCACCATGCACCCCGCACAGCTCAAAGCTGCCTTGCCCGCCGCAAAAACGGTCGCCGCAAAGAGTGCGGCAAAGAAACGCTCGCCATGGCCGTTTATTGTGGGAGGTGTGCTATTAATCATAGGTTGTTTATTTGTTCTTTTTGTTTTGCAGCCTGATCTTCTTTTGCCATGGCTGTCTCCAGCGACTGCAACTGCGATTGTGCAGGTGCAGTCGCCGATAGCACAGATCGCCGCGACTGCTTCACCGTTGCCCAGCGCAACGAATGCCCCTTCCGCCTCGCCGACCGTTTCTGCCACGCGGGTGCCTGCGGTTGCAACGGCGCTGGCGCAGTTCAATCAGAATTCAACGGATACCACGGCCGCACTCAACCTTTCATTGGCGTATTGGGATGCCGGGCAGAAGCAGCAATCCTTGCAAGTTCTCTCCACTGCTGCAAATTTGGCCGGGCCATCCAATACACAATTCTTCAGTAATGCCGGCGACCAATTCAAGCAGCGGCAGGCCTGGCTTCCGGCGGCGGCCATGTATTTACGGGCGGTCAAGTCGCTCGGGTTTGGCGGCAAGCCCACTGAAGACATGCTGAATAATTATCATCAGGCTTTATATCAAGCCTCTGTTCAACCTGACATGCCATCGTATCTGCCCTTTGCTTCGCTCGGCAGTGTCGAACAACCGATTGCAATGGTGGCGGAAGCGCGTTATGATTTCTATAATGGCGATCCTGCCCAGGCGCAGATACTTGTCAACCAGGTCAGGCAGATCCGTCCAGGAATGCCCGAAGCATCTCTTTTGCAGGCTGAAATGGATGCTAAAAATGGCAAGACCTTTGAAGCCAGGCAATTGCTTCAAATATTGATTGGTGATTTGAATGCCGCCGATTGGGTGCGGGCATATGCACAAGATTATTTGAACAAAATTCCATAACCGAAAGGGTAAAGAAAATGAGACGTCCACTTGTAGCTGGAAATTGGAAGATGAACAAGAACGTTGCGGAGGCGCATGAGTTGGCCTCTGTGCTTGTTCAGAAGTTGCGTGAGATCGCTGGCGTGGAAAAAGTGTTATGTCCACCCTTCATATCGTTGCCTGCTGTCAAAGCGTTGGTTGAAGGCAGCGATGTGGGTCTGGGCGCGCAGAATATGCACTGGGAGGAGAAAGGCGCATTCACGGGCGAGGTTTCGCCTGCGATGGTCAGGGAACTTTGTCAATATGTAATTATTGGGCATTCGGAACGCCGGACGTATTTTGGTGAGACGGATGAGACGGTCAATAAACGCCTTATTGCTGCTCAAAAGTTTGACTTGACTCCGATCGTGTGCGTGGGCGAAACGCTCCAGCAGTACGAATCAAACCAGACCGCTGAAGTGGTGGCGCGTGAAATCCGCCTCGGCCTCGCCGGCGTGGATCCCGCCTTTGCGCCGCGCATGGTAATTGCTTATGAACCTGTCTGGGCGATTGGTACCGGCAAAGCTTCAAGCGGACCGAGCGCCAATGATGTGGTGGGTAAAATTATTCGTCCAGCATTGAGCGCCTTATTCGGCGGAGAAACCGCACAGGCCATCCGCGTCTTGTACGGCGGCTCGGTGACGGCCTCCAATGCGGCTGAATTCTTCGGTCAGCCCGAGATTGACGGTGCCTTGGTCGGCGGCGCAAGCTTGAAAGTGGATGAGTTCATTGCCATTACGAAGGCTGCGGCCGGATCATAAAAGTGAATCACGGAAAATGGATCACCGAAAATAATCGGCTCATTGGGCATCGCCGTGATTACAGAGTACTGCGTAAATATCTAAACCAAGTCGCAGATTTTGCCCTGCTTTTGGCATAATTCAGTTTAGAGATTTATGCAATGAG
>PMLN01000261.1 GCA_003158885.1 Anaerolineae bacterium | reverse complement strand
GGAAGGGTCGCGTAGCACTTCCGTCGGCAGGTGTTTTTCCTGCCAGGAAGTCGGGGGTTAGGTCTGGGTTAGGTCTCATTGAGGCGAAGAATTCTACGATCACAAGCCGGTCTTCAAAATACCTACTCTTATGAGTGGGTCGCGTAGCACTTCCGCAGGCAGGTGAACTTCCTGCCCGGAAGCAGGGTAGGGCAGCGTGCGGTGACCTCCTGCGTGACATCATTAATTAATGACCGGGGGTATCAGCTGAGTTGATTTCGCTCTCCAGCTCTTTACCGCGTTCATCCATGCTTGGCTCGATCCTTCGGCCAAATATTAAAAAGCCGGTGTGCGCTATCATGCGGTCCGTGGGGCGGAGCCGGGCTGGTTCAGGTTTGTAATAGCGGACTAATACCTCGCAGACTTCGATAAAGGCGAATCGTTCACGCCGCAAAGCGATCAACAATTGTTCCACCTGATTGACGGTCGGGAGTAAACTGCAAAAGAAGCCGCCGGGCTTGAGCGCTGCGCGTACCTGCGGAATGTAATCATAAGGGTTGGGGACATCCAGAAAGAATGCGTCGGCATCCGTTTCGTCAAGCCCCTCGGCGATATCGCGCAGTTTAAAGTCAACCCGCTCGGCCAGCCCCACGCGCTCGAGGTTCTTTTTCGCCAGGTTCTGCATATCGGGGCGGATTTCATAGGAGATCACGCGCCCCTCCGCACCGATGTTATATGCCAATGCAATCGTCATCGAACCGGAACCTGTGCCCGCCTCGATCACTTTTTTACCCGGCCCGATCCCCATAGTCACGAGAATGAAGCCGATGTCCTTGGGATAAAGGATCTGTGTGCTGCGCGGCAGATCGTTCAATATCTCTCCCAGCGAGGGTTGCAGCAAAAAGTACGGCGAACCCATGTGACTGAAGACTTGCGTTCCCCACGGCTTGCCGATCAAGTCGTCATGCTGCAGGATGCCGCGATGGGTTTCAAGTCTCGCTCCTGCCTGGAGCGTGATGATAAAGTTTTTGTGACGCAGGCCGACCAATTGGGCAAGGTCACCTGCGCGTGCATTGGATGAGGGAGTATTGAATGACATGGGTTTATTTTACCCGACCTTACCCTTCCCGGTTTGTTTTCCCCTCTTCATCTCCTCGTGGCGCATCTTCGATGGTGATGGGGGTGGGGATGGATGGGGCGGCTGTAGTTTTAATGGAAGATGATGAGATTCGCAATCGCCAGTTGATGACGCCCAAAGCGATGGGGATGCTTAGCGCGATGATGCTTAAGGTAGCTATTCCAAGGATCATAAGCAGAATGCCCAGGACATCCGTGGACTGCGCTCCCAGAGCCATATGCGTCGCGCCGACCACGATCACGACCACGCTTGCATTCCATACGCCATGCAGGAACATGGCCAGTGCATATAGAGCGACCATCCAGCCGGCGCGTTTGTGAACATGGAAGTATGCAATGCCCCAGCCGGTCAGTCCGGCGGTAACGATGTGCATCATGGTGGTTCCACCGCGCACCAGCAGGGTGACGGCCCAGCTCGAATCCGGCTGGACGGAAGCCAGCAGGCTTTCCACTAAACCGAAACCGGTACCGCTCAGCGCACCGATGACGAATCCTTGCGCCGGCGAAGAAAGGTGATCGAAGATGGTCCACGTGGTCAGTGATTTTGCAGATTCCTCGACTACAGGCCCGATGACGGAAAAAAACAGCAAAGCCATGAAAATGACCACGGGGTTGAGTAGATATGGGCTGATCAGATTTAAAACATTATCAGGATTGGATGTGCTGCCGATCTGCTCACGTATTGAATTGAACACGGTTCTTAATTCAGGATGGAATGCCAGGTAAACCCCGGCTCCGATCAGCAGGATAAGGACAAATGTCAATTCGATAAACATGGCCAGCGCTGGGCCTAAAATCATTCCGCTGCCCAATGCACCCCACGTACGTTGTTTTGAACCGGCGTTCAGTCCGCCGATTGCAAGACGTGCAAAGAAATAGACTGGCAAGCCGATGGATAATACATAGAAAGGAGGCGTGATCCAGCGCAGGATGGAGTTTCCATAAAAGATTTGTGTCAGTGCGACGATCCCCAGCCAGACGGCTATCACCAGCAGACCTGCCCCAATGTTCATTTTCTTCATTGGACTGGCTGTCACCTGTTCGCCGGTCAAACGCCGAACGCTGAAATAAGCGGCCGGGATCAATAATGCGCCCACAAAGAGAATTGCGCTGGCCAGCAGGATGGTATCAAGGAGCGGGTGATTTTGCGGACCGCTTCCAAAGTTTATCGCGGCCTGGCTGACTACTACGATAACTGCCAGCGCGGCCGCCATGAGCGCGCCGCCTATGCTGGCGATCGCGAGCAGGACTGATCGCCAATCCTTGCCGGTCTGCAAATGAATTGAATTCACTATTTTTCCTCGATGGTCACGCTCAGGATTTTATCACCTGCCGGTAAATCCCCGGATTGAGCTGGATCGCGCGGCGTCAAACTTTCAACGACATCCATGCCCTTGATCACCTCGCCAAAAACCGTAAATCTTCCATCGAGACTCGGTTCGGGCGCGTAGGTGATAAAAAATTGACTGCCGTTCGTATCGCTTCCGGAATTTGCCATCCCCACCACTCCCGGTTTGTCGTATTTCAAGTCCGAGACTTCATTCTTAAAGAAGTAACCGGGTCCGCCTCTGGTGGTTCCACTGGGGTCGCCTGCCTGGGCGACAAATCCTGGGATAACCCGCAGAAATGTTACGCCATCGAACCAGCCTTGCCTGGCAAGAAAGACGAACGAGTTCACGGCCAGCGGCGCTTTATCGGCATACAACTGGATCACGATGTCTCCCTTTTCTGTGTGCACGGTGGCAATGTATTGTTTTGCTATATCGATCGAGAACGCTGGACACGTTTTGAATTGCCGCGCTCCGAGGGCGGTCATGCTGACTACATCGTTTAAACTGTTGTAATCCAGGATGGCTGCCGGTTGCAGGCTCCCGTTGATGAAGGCGATCGGTATTTGAATGCCGAGTTGAAACGCCGTGTCTTCCATGGATTTTGCGCGTGCTGCGGTTTCGGAGCTTTGATAATCCGAAACGAACTTGGCTGCGTCAAGCCCTATGCTGATGACCTGGCTCTTGATCCATGAATTGAATTGGTTGACGGTTAATTTTACCCAATCGTTGTATTTTGTATGCAGGAGATCCCGCATCTCCCAGAATTTGCCTTGATCGCCGGCTGCCAAGGCAGCTTCCATTGAAATTTGCGATTTATCCAGCGGCCCAATCACGGGGTCGCTGTCGCCATTTGCCGGAATGAATACCGGCCGAAAGATGACGCGTAAATCGTTGGGATGGCTTTTCTGTAATTGATCCACGATGGACGCAAAGCCCTGACATCCCGTCGATTGAAAATCGCAGTACGTCATCATGGTTACTGGAGCGTTATCCGGGCCGCGCACATAATCTGCGGAGGTGACGGACGGCAGGCCCGAGGATATATTGGGTGTTGGCTCGGTTTCGATGGTTGAGCAGCCTGCATACGTCACTGGTGTGTTGGGGATCGCTGTCAATGTCGGTGCGGGGGGGGCGCTGGGTGCTGCCTCTGGCGCTGAGTGTGCGCAGGCTGAAAGCAGGAAAAAGGATAAAGTGTAAAAAAGAAGCATAAAAACTTTTTTCGTTGGCATAAATTCTCCGTTTTCTGTCCTGGTCAAGCGGAAGTTGTACATTGTCGCAATGCCCAAAATCGATTCGTGGGGCGTTTCTTCCCTCTCCAAATTCGGAGTTCTTCCGCATTTGGGGAGGGACCGAGGGTGGGGCCGCTTGATTTTGCCTTAGCGAAAATTCGCGTAAATTTGTGGATAAAACTGGTATTCGTTTGGAACTTGATAAAGCCATCCCGTTCAGTTTCTATTGTCCCACTGCTTTCTTCAATGTGTCAAACGATGTCATCCACGCAATGCGATTGATGAAGTCGGCCAGCGATTTGCTTTGAGAGCGCAGTGCGCGTACTGCCGGGCCGACCGGGTCTTCACCTGCCGCGCCTCCGGGTACATCGGCGTAGGCGCCGTAGAATGCAAAATATGCCTGGTTCAATTTTCGGATGTAGTAACCGTTTTGCACGAATACTTGCCGCCTTTGTTCCATATAGGATTCAGCTTCATCAATTTTACCAGCCGCAAGCAGTGCATCCACGGTCACGCGCGTCAGGTGCATTTCATGGTTAAAATCGAAAACCGGGGTTGCTGGTGCAAGGATGGAATTAAATGGGTTGAACGAGATCAGGTTCAAGTCTGGGCTGGGAACGTTGTTCGCTAATTCCGGATAATATCTTCGCATCACCTCTGCGCCGATCTCTCCTCCCGAAATATCCGCCGTGGTTTCGTTCATGGTTCGTAGTTCCGGTGTTTCATCGTAAAGCTGTCCCAGCGGCCGCAGCTCAAGATAATTGTGGGTCCATTCGTGTGCGATGGTGTCCGTCAGCCACGCTAGGTCGGTGGTCTGCATGATCATGGTGGGGTACACTCCCACGCCGCCGATGGGGACCACCAGTGCGGAAACGTTCAGTCCCTGGCTGACGCGCTCCTCCAGTGCGATCTGTTGATCGAGGGTCAGATCGGGCCGTAGTGAAATGTTGACGGTCTGTTCGATGTGGTCGCGCGGTGAAATGATCAGCGCATCAGGCACGGGTGTGGAATGGAATAAGATGGATGGAACAGGTTGACCCAGTGTGGTGAGACCGAAACTGGCCGCCACTTCACTGACTTGTTCCTGAAGAACGGATTCCGCGATGGGCGCCAGCGCCGTTTGTTTCTTTGTGAGATCGGCGATTTGGGCGCGCAGGTGCGCCGTCGCTGAGACTTTATCTTTGATGGATGCATCGGCATAGATGCGATTGAGCGCATCCTCGGATTGATTGACTTGCTGTGTCAACAAAAGATAATCGGTAACAGCGACTTTTCCATCTTCGCGGCTGATATAACCGGGGGTGCCGGTCGCACCTTGCTGGATCTTGACCCAGATGGCGTTGAACATCCATGAAACATAGTCGAATTCGATATCGCGCGTATAAACACGCACGTGATCGGTTTCACTGACGAGTCTGGGTTCACTGAATGTAAACAGGAAAAGGCAAATGACGGCTAAGATCATCCCTGTCAGGATTTGTTTTAAACGATAAAGCATGGAATGGATTATAACCAGAATAGTAGAGACGACCCATGGATCGTCTCCCATTGGGTCGTCTCTACAGAACCCCGCACTGCATAGGCGCAGTGCACGCCTGCCCTCGGGAAATTATTTCTTATTTATCAGGTACTCGTCGATTGCAAGTGCAGCTTTGCGGCCTGCAACCGTGGCTGTGACCACGATGTCGGGGCCGGTCACACAATCGCCGCCGGAGAAAACGCCTGCACGCGAGGTCGCGCCGGTTGCCTTGTTTTTCACGGTGATCAAGCCCCAATCGTGTGTTTCAAGATCGGGAGTGCTCTTGCTGATGACCGGGTCGGGCCAATAACCGAGCGCCAGGATCGCTGTATCACAGGCAACACTGAAATTGGAATTTGGCACCGGCACCGGCTTGCGGCGGCCCTTTGCATCCGGCTCGCCGAGCACCATTTCGATGCACTCCACTGCAGCAAGATTTCCATCTTCGCCCGCGATGAATTTTACCGGCTGGGTCAGGAAGCGATAACGCGCACCCTCGTCTCTTGCCATCTTGCGGTCTTTTCTGCCGCCGGGCATTTCCTTTTCCGTGCGGCGGTATAGGCAGGTGACTTCATCCGCGCCGAGACGTAACGCAGTCCGCAGACAGTCGGAGGCGGTATCGCCGCCGCCGATCACGACGACGCGCTTGCCGATCTTGACCGGCTCCTTCATAGTATCGGGGAGCAGCTTCTTCGACACATTGCCGCGGATAAGAAAATCGGTTGCCTGGTACACGCCGGGTAGATCGGTGCCGGGGGTATTTTCCATCGGGGCGTCGATCTCCGAGCCGACGCCAATGAATACCGCTTCAAAACCTTCGTTAAATAGCTCATCGATCGTTTTATCTTTTCCGATATAGGTGTTCGGGATGAACTTCACGCCTGCGCGTTCGAACTCTCCCCATTTCTCGAACCATACTTCCTTGGACAGTTTGAAGTTCGGGATGCCATACACCAACAGGCCTCCGGGCGCGGGCTTGGATTCAAGGATGGTGACCTCGTATCCTTTTTGGACAAGTATGTCGGCACATGCTAAACCGGCTGGCCCCGCTCCGATCACGGCCACCTTTTTGCCGGTCGGCGTGCCAAGCGGGATGATATACCCGGCAGAGCGACGCTCATAGTCGACCGCAAACGCTTCAAGTTCACCCGTCAGGACCGGTTCCTGGGTTTTATTCAATACACATGAGCCTTGGCATAATTGCTCATGCGGACAAACGCGGCCGCAGAGTTCCGGCAGGGAACTCTGCTGGTGATAAAGTTGGGCCGCTTCACCGAATTTGCCCTGCTCGATCAGCCACATGGCTGAGGGAATATCGTTGTGGGTGGGACAGGCTTCCATGCAGGGCGCCGGGTCCGGACAGTGAATGCAGCGTCCGGCTTCCACCATGGCGCGCTCTGCGTTAAACTCGATCACGACCGCATCGAAGTCGCAGGTGCGGGTCTCTGGCGGGCGCAAGTCAAGATCATAATAGGGCTTGTTCGCCCGTTCTTTTCGGTCTATTGCTAGGAATTCGCTCGGAACAGCTTGCATAGTTCCTCCACAGGAATAAAGAGAAAAAACCATTGTCTTTTAACTATCATACTCAAACCGGCTGACCAATCAAAGGCTCTAAAGTCACTAACGCGGACGACAATCGTCACAATTTTGTTAACCGTATTTTTATACAGTTTCAAGCCTAAATTCATTGCGAATTCATATTTGTGCGGTAAAATCCTGCTTCGGCGAGGCAGCTCCTCGCGGAGGAATATTCAATGTCGAAGTTTTTTAGTGCAATTAGGGGATTCGTGAAAAAACACCGTGGACTCTCGATTTCCATTGGAATAGTGCTGCTGATTGTTTTTGCGTTCCTGTTCATACGCAGCCGTGCCAAAACGCAATCGAGCTATCAAACTCAGGCGCTGGCTCGCGGCGATTTGACCGCTACGATTGGCGCGACCGGTTCGGTGCGCGCAAATCAAAGCGCGACTCTGATGTGGCTGACGACGGGTACTGTGGATAAGGTCAATGTGCAGGTGGGTGACCGGGTGAATAAAGGCGATGTATTGGCCAACCTGCTGCAGACCTCGCTCCCGCAAAACGTGATTTTGGCGCAGGCGGATTTGGTCTCTGCCCAACAGGCGTTAACGAATTTGCTTGACTCCGATACCGCGCGCGCCAATGCCTGGATCGCTTTAAGAAATGCCCAGACTGCCTACGAAACCGCGCTGGATAATCGGACTTCCCTCAATGGGCCGATCACCTACCAATATGTGGTCATGGTTCATATCGGTTCTATCACCGTTCCTCAATTAAGAACGTACCGTTCCAACCCCGATCCCAACGATATTGCGACTGCGGATGCCAGCCTGGCTTTGGCGAAAGCGCAGCTTGAGGATGCCCAGCGTGCCTATGATCGTTTGCAGA
>PMLN01000203.1 GCA_003158885.1 Anaerolineae bacterium | reverse complement strand
AGCGTGCCTATGATCGTTTGCAGAGCGGGCCGAATGGCGACGATTTATCGGCCGCCCAGGCGCGTGTGGATGCCGCCCAGGCAGCTCTTAACGTGGCTCATATCTCCGCTCCTTTTAACGGGACGATCACACAAGCCATGCCCATAGCCGGCGATCAGATTTCAATTGGGACGCAGGCCTTCCGCGTGGATGATCTTTCCAATTTGCTGGTGGATGTTCAGGTTTCCGAAGTGGATATCAACAACATCGCGGCCGGCCAGCCTGCCACGATTACATTGGATGCCGTCCAGAATAGGCCAAATCCATATAACGGCGTGGTTACTGAAGTCTCGCAGGCGGGCGTGGTCACTTCGGGCGAGGTTAACTTTACGGTTACGGTGAAATTAACGGATGCCGATTTACAGGTGAAGCCCGGTATGACCGCCGCGGTGAACATCATTATTAATCAGGTTAAGAATCAGTTACTGATTCCGAATCAGGCTGTCCGTTTGGTGAATGGAAAGCGCACGGTTTATGTTTTAGTCAACGGCGCGCCTCAGCAGGTTGAGATCACGCTTGGGTCTTCATCGGATACGATGAGCGTGGTAACCGGTGGAAACCTGAAAGAAGGGGATTTGATCATCTTGAACCCGCCTGCGCAATTTGGCGCGGGGGCCGGCGGTGGTCCTGTCGTCCGGGCTGGAGGCGGATAGATGGACCTGGTGGTCGAAGTCAAGGACTTAAGAAAAGTCTATAAGATGGGCGAGGTGGAAGTGGAGGCCTTGTGCGGCGCCACCTTGACGATTCAGCGCGGCGAGGTGGTTGCCATTATGGGCCCATCCGGTTCGGGCAAGTCCACCATGATGAATATCCTCGGATGTCTTGACCGGCCAACCTCCGGCGACTATATTCTGGATGGGCAATCTGTGGCAACACTCAATGATGACCAGTTGGCTGCAATTCGTAATCACAAGGTTGGGTTCGTGTTCCAATCTTTCAATTTGTTGTCGCGGCAGACCGCACTTTCCAACGTGGAATTGCCCTTGCGTTATGCGGGTCAAATGAGCAATCGCAGGCAGCGTGCCAGGGAGGCCCTCGAAGCGGTCGGCTTGGGCGACCGCATAACTCATCGCCCTACCGAGCTTTCCGGCGGACAGCAGCAGCGCGTCGCGATTGCGCGCGCGATTGTCAATGATCCTGCGATTGTCATGGCCGACGAGCCGACCGGCAATCTTGATTCCAAGGTGGGCAGGGAGATCATAGCCTTGCTGCTCAATTTGAACAAACAACGCGGCACGACCCTGATTATCGTGACGCATGATGCGGCCATCGGCCAGCAGGCCCAGCGTATCATTCATATCCGCGATGGCATGGTCGAGGATTTGAATGGAGATCGGAAATAAATGAACCTCTTACAACTTTTACTGGAAGCGCTGGAAAGTCTTAATTCCAACAAGATGCGCTCCGGCCTGACCGTGCTCGGCATCGTGATCGGTGTTGCGGCTGTGATCGCCATGATGGCGGTTGGGAACGGTGCACAGGCTTCGATTCTCGGTTCCATCAATGGCGTTGGCACAAACCTTTTATTTGTTTTTTCGGGTGCCCGCAACAATGCTGCGGTAAAGAACCCGCGTCCCATCACAATGACGGATGCCAATGCGATGATGGACCTGTATGCCGCACCGGATATCAAGGCGGTCGCGCCTGTTTTGCAGGGTAATGCCATTGCGGATTTCGGCGGGAATACCAAAACCACCACCGTGATCGGCGTTACGCCGGATTATTATCCTGTTCGCAATATCAGCCTGCTGGACGGAGAATTTATCAACCAGTCCAATCAACTGGGTCGCGCCTCTGTGGCGGTCATTGGTGTGGATGTGGCGGATGCGTTATTTAATCGCCGCGATGGGTTGGTGGGTGAAACCATCCGGATTGCGAATTCACCCTTTCGGATCGTCGGGGTTCTCACCCCTGCGGGCGGGAGTTCTTTTGGCTCCCAGGATAATGAAGTCCTGGTGCCGATCACCACGGCCCAGGCCAGGTTGATCACTCGTCCCACTCCGGATGCGGTGGATACGGTCTATGTGGAAGCCACTGATTTCAGCACGGTCGGTGCGGCATCCGATGAGATTTCGCAGATCCTGCGTACGCGCCACCGGACTCAAGTTGGCTTGGATGATTTCACGGTTTTCACACAGCAGAGCATCCTAAGTACCGTACAGAACGTTACCGGCGTTCTGACGATTTTCCTTGGCGGCATTGCGGCCATTTCGTTGCTGGTCGGCGGCATTGGCATCATGAATATCATGCTTGTTTCCGTAACCGAGCGGACGCGCGAGATCGGCCTTCGTAAAGCCCTGGGTGCGCGCAAGCGCGATATCCTGATCCAATTCCTGGTCGAGTCGTCCCTGTTGAGTTTGATCGGCGGCATTATTGGGATTTTGTTTGGCTGGCTGATCGCTTTTGTGGTGGGACGGATCGCCACCGCCACTGGAAACAATTTCACGCCGGTCGTCGGCATGGATGCAATTTTGCTTGCCACGCTTTTCTCTGCCGCGGTGGGTTTGTTCTTTGGAATTTACCCGGCCAACCGCGCCGCAGGTCTTGAACCGGTCGAAGCTTTGCGATATGAATAAGCTTCGATTCCATTTCCCGTGTTAAAATACATCTGTGTCATAATCATTGTGGCTTTTTAGGAGATTCCCGCATGGATGAAAAACTGGAACGCTTCAAGGAAATCATGGTCGAAGTGGCCGATTTGGATTCGGCCTCGGCTTTGTTGGGCTGGGATCAACAGGTGAATATGCCGGCTGCGGCTGCGGAAGCGCGCGGCAACCAGCTTGGCACGTTGGACAAATTGTCGCATCAGGCTTTTACCTCGGACGAGGTGGGCAGGCTCCTGGATGAACTTGGTTCGCGCGCGGCCGCGCTTAGTCCTGATGACGAAGCGATGGTGCGTGTTGCCAGGCGTGATTACGAAAAGGAAACGCGCGTGCCATCTTCCTTTGTGACGGCGATAGCGGTCGTTTCAGCTCAAGCGCAGACGGCCTGGGTGGAAGCCAGGAGCAAATCCGACTTTTCGATCTTTCAGCCTCATCTTGAAAAGGTCGTGGAACTTGCTCATAAGTACATTTCATTCTTCCCGCCTGCCGATCATCCTTATGATACCTTGCTCGATAGGTTCGAGCCGGGTATGAAGACTGCCGATGTGCAGGCCATCTTTGCCTCTCTGCGCCCGCGCCAGGTGGATTTGATCAAACAGATCTCGGCNNTGTGGATGTGGTCACCCGCTTCGGGTACGACTGGAAGCGCGGCCGGCAGGACAAGGCTCCCCATCCATTCGAGGAGTCTTTCAGCGTCAATGATGTCCGCATCACCACGCGCTTTGAAGCGGATCACCCCATTGCGATGTTGTTCAGTACCATGCACGAGTCCGGGCATGGGATGTATGAGCAGGGAATTAGTCCTGCGTATGAGCGCACGCGCTTGCGCCATGGCACCTCGCTTGGGGTGCACGAGTCTCAATCCCGCATGTGGGAGAATCTGGTGGGGCGGTCGCTGCCGTTCTGGAAATATTTCTTCCCTCGCCTGAAAAAGACCTTCCCCTCCCAGCTCGGTAACGTGGATTTGAAAACTTTCTATAAAGCCATCAACAAAGTGGAACCCTCGCTGATCCGTGTCAATGCCGATGAAGCCACCTATAATCTTCACATCATGCTCCGGCTTGAAATTGAAATAGGTTTGGTCGAGGGCAGGATGGCGGTTAAGGATTTGCCGGAAATTTGGAACGCCAAGATGAAGGAATATCTGGGGATCGTCCCGCCGAATGATGCGTTGGGCGTTTTGCAGGATATTCATTGGTCCGGCGGGATGCTTGGATATTTCTCCACGTACGCGCTGGGCAACCTGATCTCGGCTCAGTTGTGGGAGAAGATCAATCAGGATATTCCCGCTCTTGATGAGCAATTCCGCAAGGGAAAGTTCGATGCCCTGCTCGACTGGCTGCATACAAACATTCATCGGCATGGACGCAAATATGATCCTCAGGACCTTGTCCAACGCGTGACCGGCTCGAAGATTATCCCCGAACCCTACATCCGTTATCTTACGGAAAAATATACGGATATTTACGGATTGTGACCGGGAGGTCTTATCAGTCTTACAAGTCCAACAAGTCTTAAAGTCTTCGGCTTTTTGGACTTTATTTGACCGTTTGGCCCAAAGGACTTTTTCGACCTGTTAGACTTTTTGGACTTTTTAGACTTCTGAGACCTGTTAGACCTTTTGGACTTTTGAGACTTTTTAGACCTCTTGGATTATCGCATCCCAATGCTCCGCAAACTATTTGTCCTCGCCTCACTGTTCGGGCTTTTGGCTGGCTGTGCGTTTCAAGGCGACTCTTCTGCGCCGACGCCTTATCCAGCCGATTACCTTCCAACGGTGATTTATTTAACCGCTCGCTCGATCCACTCCACAACCATTGCTCAAACTGCCGCCGCGGTTACCCCCACTTTGGTTCCGAGCCTGACCCCTTCACCCATCCTGCCAACACCCACGGCCAGCACCGTACCGACTCCTTTGCCGGGTATGCAGCCAGGTGCGATACAAATTACTTCGCCGGGGCCGATGTCCAGGATTGTATCTCCGTTGGAAGCCCGTTTGAGTGTTGTCAGTCAAAAAGATACCAAGGTATATATTGCCCTATATGGCGAAGATGGAAGTCTGTTGGCGGATAGGCTTCTGAATATCCCCAACACTTCCTCTGGGGAATACGTTTTTGCAAAACTTTCGTTCGAGATCCGCGCTGCCGGTGAAACTGGGATCTTGCAAGTGACCACGCGCGATAATAACGGCGTATTGATGGCGCTGGATACGGTGCGCGTCCTGTTGGTGTCGGATGGCGTCAGCCAGATTAACCCGCCGGGCAATACCGTTTATGAACGGGTTGCATTGGAGACGCCTTCTTACAAAGCCGCGGTTTCAGGCGGTGTGTTGACCATCAAGGGAACCTACCTGCCGTTCAATTTGCAGCTTTTGGTTTTGGAACTGGTTGATATTTACGGTAAGAGTCTGAATGCCAACACGCAAGTGGACATTACCGGCCTGGATTCCCAGGTGATCAACAAGACGCTGTCTTACAAGGTTGATGCACCCACGCAAGCCTATCTTGTCATCCACCAGGCGGATGATGTGCTAAATAACTCCGTGTTCTTTTCCCATCAGTATCCTATTCCGTGGGTCGGCCCCGCCTATGTTTATACGGAACTGATTACGCTTAGTCCATAACATCAAATCCATCACAAACGTATTCTGGCAGGTATCTACCTAGATTTGATATGGACAGTTCGTAATGAGGGCAAAAACTTGTCAAAAGCTTGTCCCGCAGTTATAATGACTCCTGCTTTTCAAAATGTGAGTGTAATTTCGGGGCGTGGCTCAGTCCGGTAGAGCGCACGGTTCGGGTCCGTGAGGTCCCGAGTTCAAATCTCGGCGCCCCGACAAAAAAGTAACCGCCTGAATTCGGCGGTTACTTTTTTAAAATGCGAATAGCGCCATTTACTTTGTTAAGGCTGATTGGATGGAGTGTACGGTTAGGAACCTTGGGCTTCAACTTGCCATGATTTGTATAGTCCATCGGTTTCAATGTCAATCCATCCTATCGCTGTTGCCTTGTGATGACTTTAGGGGAGTGCAGCTTGTAAAAACTTGACTTTCTATTAATCTCGTGCTAATATGTAGTCGAAGCGCTTCGACTATCCGCTTCGATAGTATCGTGTATCAATCACAACTCTTAATTACGTGAGGTGCTTTTGTCAACAATGCTTGATGTGGCCAAGCGTGCGAATGTTGCTCTCAGCACAGTGTCCTATGCTTTGAACGGCACGCGCCCGGTTTCCGATGAAACCAGGCAGCGAATTTTCACGGCGATGCAGGAACTGGGATATAGACCGCACGCACTCGCACGTGGACTGGCCAGCAAACGAAGCAGAATTATTGCTCTCCTCTTCCCCGCTTCAGAACGTGGNNGAAATGCATGATCCCAATGAACTACGACAATTTACACAACAGGGCTTGGTAGATGGCGTCATTCTTATGGAAGTACGTTTGAATGATGAACGCGTAAACTTGCTGCGTGAGATGGGTTTCCCATTTAGCATGATCGGACGTTGCGCAGACACAACGGGTCTTGGATATGCGGATATTGATTTTGAACGAACCACACAGGAAGTACGCAGCTATTTGGCGGGACTGGGACACAAACACATAGCCTTTATAAACCAATCGGAATCGGCTTTTAACGCCGGGTATGGTCCGGCCGTTCGGACTGAATCTGAATTCAGGATGGCGATGCAAACTGCCGGGCTGGAAGGTATCGAGCGGTTCTGTCGGCCAGCGCCGCAGGCTGGGTATGAAACATGCAATGAATTATTAGCCGGGCATCCAGATTTAACTGCATTGATTACCATGAATGAACGTGCGATTCCCGGCATTATGCAAGCCGTTGCGGACCGGAAGTGGCGCATTCCCGATGATTTGTCCTTGGTCGGAATCGTGTCTTCAGCGCGAGTGGCCGAGTTGATGACTCCCCCTTTGACTACATCCGATACGCCGGCCACTGAGTTAGGCCGCTTGGGGGTTGAGCTATTGATCCAGCAGCTGGAAGCAGAGGAACAAGGGGCGCTCCAGAAGCTGGTGCCATGCCGCCTTACGGTGCGCGGCAGTACTGGTCCATGTCTCCGAGACTTGAATAATGTTCGGAGCAGCATCCCGCTCCAAGTGGAAGGAGGCAAATAACTGAGACTTGATTCCCTCCGTCTCGTTTTGTTGCTTTGGTTCAAGTTAAAGGAGTCTTCTCGAAGAGATAAGAAGAGATAAAAGGTAAGGAGATACTGCCGACCGCGAAGTAAGCAAGTATCTCCTCAGTGAGCAAAGCGCCTTGGGCAACCCCGGCTTGGTTGTAGTCGGGCTTGATTTGGCAACTCTGCCTGTTTAATTATACACGATATTAAAAAGTCTACGTGATGTCTGGCAGAGAGCAGAGAAGCTGGCAAACGCCTCGGAAAGCTTCAACTGTTCATGGATGTTTTGTTCCTCTAATGAATAATCCCGTTTCAAATTCTTCGAGAAAGTACCGAATTCAATGAAAGGAGGAAGAAGTTTACGAATAAAAATACCGCAACACCAACTTTGTATACAAAGTCGGTAAGTCTAACCGCTATTTCTCTAAAAACCAGATAAAAGGAGAACGAGATGACCACAAAAATATTTAAGCTGTTGTCCATTGTAATGGCGGCAGCCATGCTATTAGGAATGACCGCTTGCGTGGGTATAGGCGCAGCTACCCCCACCGTTGCACCTCAGCCGCCCGCTGCTACTGCAGTACCGGCAACCCAAGCGCCCACGGCGCCGCCCGCACCCACAGCCACGACTCAGCCGCGCGTTCTCAACCTGTGGTACTATGAACCGCCCGATGGTGCCTTGGGAAAAGCCTGGGCAGCATCTCAAACACAATTCCTGTCAACCCACCCGGGAGTCACGGTCCATTTTGAGTTGCATACCTTCGAGCAGATGCAAGCGACCGCCCAAATGTTCCTGAACTCGGATAGCGCGCCCGACCTGATTGAAATCAACAAAGGCGCAGCCAACGCCGGAACGTTTGCTACGGAGAGTTTGATCACTGACATGACAGCCGAGGCAACCAAGCGCGGTTGGGATAAGATCCTTTCCCCCAGCATTCAGACGACATGCCTTTATGATCCCAAAACGGGCATCATGGGCAGCGGCAATCTGTATGGCGTCACCGATTATGGTGAGTTTGTCATGCTCTACTATAATCAGGATATGTTCGATAAAGCTGGAATAAAGGTGCCCACCACGGCGGATGAGTTGTACGCAGCAGCCGATGCATTTGTTGCAAAAGGCATCACACCCTTTGCGACGGGTGGCGCTGAATATCCTGCCCAGCAAATCTTCTATATGCTGGCCCTCAGCAAGGCGAATCGACAGTTTGTTACGAACTATCAGCT
>PMLN01000226.1 GCA_003158885.1 Anaerolineae bacterium | reverse complement strand
GACTCCGATTGGAAAATTCCAGGGTACGTTGAGCAGCCTCCCGGCCACCAAGCTGGGCGCAATCGCAATCAAGGCGGCAGTCCAGCGTGCAGGGATCGAGGCGAAGGATATCGAAGAGGTCCTGATGGGGAATGTGATACAAGCCGGTGAGGGACAGGCTCCGGCGCGCCAGGCTGCAATCTACGCGGGCATACCGGCAACGGTCAGTGCGACCACAATGAATAAGGTGTGCGGATCGGGTTTGAAAGCCGCCATGAGCGCAGCGCAAGCCATCCGGGCCGGCGATGCGGAGCTATTCGTGGCAGGCGGGATGGAAGCGATGAGCCGCGCACCGTACCTGGTCAATGGAAGAAGCGGCGAATTGAAATTCGGCAATCAACCGTTAACCGACGCCCTGCTCCATGACGGTTTATGGGATCCGTTTGAAAATTGGGGCATGGGCAACGCGGCTGAATTCATCGCGGATGAGTACGAAGTGACGCGCCAGGCCATGGATAAATTTGCACTCGAGAGTCATCAAAAAGCATTGAAAGCCATGGAAGCAGGGAAGTTCAAGGATGAAATCGTCCCAGTTGAGATTCCCGGACGAAAAGGTGAAGTTACGATTATAGATAAAGATGAGGGGCCGCGCAAGGATACATCCCTTGAGTCGCTGGCAAAACTGAAACCTGCCTTCAAAGCGGATGGCAAAGTGACGGCGGGTAATGCGTCCGGCATGAACGACGGCGCGGCGGCAGTGGTCATTGCGTCGCGGGCCTACGCGGAGCAACATCATCTTAAGCCGTTGGCGCGCGTGGTCGGCTACGCCCAGGCAGGGGTCGAGCCGAAATATCTATTTGCCGCGCCTGCCTACGCCATGCCCAAATTGTTGAAGAAGATTGGATGGATGCTGAAGGATGTGGATTTGATCGAACTAAACGAAGCATTCGCAGCGCAGGTGCTGGCAGACGGTTATGCGCTCGCCGACCAAGGCTGGGATTGGAACAAGGTCAATGTCAATGGAGGCGCAATCGCACTCGGCCACCCACTGGGGGCAAGCGGTGCGCGCGTGCTGACTACATTAATCTATGCCTTGAAGGATCGCGGCTTGAAGCGCGGCATCGCCTCGTTATGTCTCGGCGGCGGTGAAGCCGTTGCAATGGCAATCGAAATGGAATGAAAGGGACATTGCGAGGGCACTATGCGCCCGTGGCAATCCCTTCTTTGAATGAAAGATGAGATTGCTTCATCGCCTGGTTTCGATACAGTCGGGAAAAGCACCCGCCTTACTCAACCACCGGCGACTTCGCAACGACATAAATAATGAGGAGAGATATGGACATCAAGCGTATTTTTGTAGTTGGCGCAGGAACGATGGGGAACGGCATCGCACAGGTGGCGGCCATGAGCGGATATCAGGTCACGTGCATGGATGTAATGCCTGCCGCGCTGGAGAAGGCCAAGGCGACAATTGCAAAGTCCACCGGGAAACTACTTGAAAAGGGAACCATCAGTGCGGAGCAGAAAGCCGGAGCCGATCAAATCCAATTCGTTTCTTCTTATGATAACCTCGCCGAAGCAGATTTCATCATCGAAGCCGCCACGGAAAACCCAGAGTTAAAATTCAAAATCTTCAAAGAGCTGGATGCGGCGGCGCGTGAAGGCATCATCATCGCCAGCAATACCTCCTCCATTTCGATCACCAAGATCGCCGCACAAACCAAACGGGCGGACAAAGTGATCGGCATGCACTTTATGAATCCGGTGCCGCTGATGAAGCTGGTGGAGGTCATCAAAGGACTGGCGACCAGCGAAGAAACGCTCAAGACCACCCTGGAACTATGCAAAGTCATGGGCAAGCAGGCGGTAGAAGCCAATGATTCACCGGGCTTCATCTCCAACCGTATTTTGTGCCCGATGATCAACGAAGCGATCTTTGCCCTGCAGGAAAACGTCGGCACGCCGGAAGCCATTGACCAGGTGATGAAGCTTGGCATGAATCACCCCATGGGACCGCTGACGCTGGCGGATTTGATCGGTCTCGACGTGGTGTTATTCATCATGGAAGTGCTGCAAAGAGACCTCGGTGAGGACAAGTACCGTCCGGCGCCGTTGTTGAGGAAGATGGTGGACGCAGGGTATCTAGGAAGAAAGACGGGTAGAGGGTTTTATAAATATTAGCAGTCAGCGTTCAGCGATCAGCAGTCAGCGTTCAGCAGTCAGCGGTCAGCAGTCAGCTTTCAGCTAATGGATGATCTGTGATCGGGAGGAACCATGAAGGATTTTAAGCAATTGAAAGTTTGGGAGAAGGCTCATCAACTGGCTCTGGCGATTTATAAAGCCACCACTAAATTTCCCAAAGAAGAACTCTACGGGTTAACTTCTCAAATCCGCCTGGCAAGTATGTCCGTTCCAACAAATATTGCCGAGGGATGCGGTCGAAATACCGACACTGAGTTTGCACGGTCTCTCCAAATCGCAATGGGGTCGGCCAGTGAGACAGAATATGAGCTCATTCTTGCCCACGATCTTGAATTCCTTGCGAAAGACCATTACGAGAACCTTCAAACTCAGGTTGAGGAAGTCAAGAAAATGCTCTCGTCACTCATCAAAACCATCCGCGCTGATAGCTGAATGCTTGTGCAATAACGATAATCGGCTTTGGAAGCAGTTGCATTTTAGCCACCTTTGTCTTATCATCGTATCAGAACATGTTATGGCTTTCGCTTCAAAGGAGAAGAAAATGTCACATAAAACTTTTACCCAAGTTTCCGTTTTCATATTGATCGTGCTGGCATTCCTGGCTGTTCCGATCGGCGCCAATGCGGGAGGTACATGCGGAAGCACTTATACCGTCCAAGGGGGTGACACGCCCGGCAGCGTGTCCCAGATGTGCGGCATCACCGTTTCTGAGCTGTACAATGCCAACCCCGGCATCAGCGGATATCTGTATGCCGGTCAAGTCTTGACGATACCTAACGGCAGCGACGAAAATAATTACAACGGTTATAACAACTACAACGGTTACAACGGCTACAGCAACAACCCATACAACTACAATTATGCCCCGACCAATTCCAACGGCACGTATATTGTTCAGGTTGGCGACACATTCGCTGAAATCGCAAGCCGTTTCGGGGTCAGCATGAATGCCCTGTGGAACGCCAATCCATATATCGGGAATATCAATCTTTTGTATCCCGGACAAGTCATCAACATACCCTCATCCGCGTGGGCAACGCCCGCGCCGGTCTCATACTGGGGGCCTCCACCGTATTCTCCACCGTATTCTCCATGGTATGGAAACTATCCTCCCCCACCGTGGTTCGCTACACCGACTCCCACAGAGGTTTCGGTGCCGCTATCCGTCGGAAATGTGTCTGCGGGCGCACCAACTGCGAACATCGAATTATCGAATAAGGCCAACGCGGATGTCTATGTATCGCTGCAAGGCACCGCCAGAGACGGCACGAACATCATTCGCGAATACCCGGTCAGCGGAACATTCTCTAAAACCATCCCCGCCGGTTTTTACTATTATGTGGCCTGGGTCGGTGGACAGGAATTCAGCGGAGCGATCAACC
>PMLN01000349.1 GCA_003158885.1 Anaerolineae bacterium | reverse complement strand
AGCCGCCGTCCTCGGCGGCGGGGATGTCGCCGTAAGCGTAAACTTGTAAGGCAATTAAGGCAAACCTGAATAGTAATATGGTAGGGCCACAGCAGAAAGAGAAAAGGTTTAGAGCATTCACCGATCCGCTGTGCCCCTACGGTGTAACAAGAGGTTATATTGAAATGACAGAACAGGAAAAGCGATATAAATTACCTGTGCGAATATGGTTGTTTCTAATCTTGCTGGTTTGTATCACCGGCTGGGAGGCGGTGCGCTTCGCAACCAGCATCGCTTGGCATGTTACACTTGAGACGTATGAGCCATATCCGGGACCGATTTACATCGGAATCAGCGGCGCGTTTTGGACTTTAACGGGTTTATTTCTATTGTGGAGCCTGTGGCGTGGAAAACGTTGGACACGCATGGCATTCCTGATCGCTACGGGCGCTTACACGGCCTGGGTTTGGGCGGACCGGCTCCTGCTCCAACCCCAACTGAGGGCCAACTGGCCTTTTGACCTGGTCATCACCATCGTGTTCCTGCTTCTCATCACCTACCTGGTTCTCGATCCACGCAACAAAATCTATTTTGAAAGAGAGACTTATGAACGCGAATCATCGTAGATCCAAACAACTTGAAGAAATGCGAGCCAAATCACGGCTGGGCGGCGGCGCGGCGCGCATCGAAGCACAACATAAAAAAGGAAAACTAACGGCGCGCGAACGCATTGACCTGTTGCTCGATAAAGGCTCGTTCCGCGAGGTGGATGCCTTCGTCGAACATCGCACGCATGACTTTAACCTGAATGAGCAGAAGTTCCTGAGCGACTCCGTGGTAACCGGCTGGGGAACGATCGAAGGCCGTTTAGTGTATATCTTCTCGCAGGATTTCACCGTGTTCGGCGGTTCGCTGGGCGAAGTCCATGCCGCCAAGATCTGCAAGATCATGGATATGGCCATGAAAGCCGGCGCGCCTGTGCTCGGCCTGAACGACTCGGGCGGGGCGCGCATCCAGGAGGGCGTGGTATCGCTGGGCGGTTATGCGGATATCTTCCTGCGCAACACGCTGGCAAGCGGCGTGATCCCACAACTCAGCGCCATCATGGGACCCTGCGCGGGTGGCGCGGTGTATTCACCGGCGCTCACCGATTTCATTTTTATGGTGCGCAATTCATCGTATATGTTCGTGACCGGCCCGGACGTGGTCAAGGCCGTGACACACGAAGACGTTTCATTCGAAGACCTGGGCGGTGCAAGCGTCCACGCGGAAAAATCAGGCATCTGCCATATCACCGGAGATAACGAGGCCGACACGCTGTACCTGATGCGCAAGATGCTGGGCTACCTGCCGCAGAACAACATGGAAGACCCGCCCTTCGTCCAAAGCGGGGACGATGCTTTGAGGATGGAAGAGGCGCTCGATACGCTCATCCCGGAGTCGCCCGACAAGCCCTATGATATTAAAGAAGTGATCCATCTGATCGTGGATAACGGCGAGTTCTATGAAATCCAGGAAAGCTTCGCGGCAAATATTGTGATCGGGTTTGCGCGGCTGGGTGGACATTCGGTGGGCATCGTGGCAAACCAACCGGCGGTGCTGGCCGGCGTGCTCGATATTGACGCAAGCGAAAAAGGGGCGCGCTTCGTGCGCTTCTGCGACGCATTCAACATCCCCATCGTGACCTTCGAGGATGTGCCCGGCTTCATGCCCGGTACATACCAGGAGCATCATGGGATCATCCGCTCGGGGGCCAAGTTGTTGTTCGCCTATTGCGAAGCGACGGTCCCCAAACTGACCGTCATCACACGCAAAGCCTACGGCGGCGCATACTGCGTGATGTCCTCCAAGCACATTCGCGGCGATGTGAACCTGGCCTGGCCAACCGCGGAGATCGCGGTGATGGGACCGGACGGAGCGGTCAACATCGTCTTCCGAAAGGAATTGGAAAAAGCCAGCGACCCCATTAAAAGGAAGGCGGAACTTGTGGCAGAATACCGTGAGAAGTTCGCCAACCCCTTCATTGCGGCGGAACGCGGGTACATTGACGATGTGATCGAGCCGAAGGAAACGCGCCCGCGTTTGATCAACGCGCTGGAGATGCTGGCAAACAAGCGCGAGACCAATCCGCCCAAGAAGCACGGCAACAATCCGATCTAGGATGAGGAGCGACAATGTTCAATAAAATCCTGGTTGCCAATCGCGGTGAAATTGCCGTGCGCATCCTGCGAGCCTGCCGTGAGCTGGGCATTCCAAGCGTGGCGGTCTATTCCGAGGCGGACCGCAATGCCCTGCATGTGCGTTATGCGGATGAAGCTTATTTACTCGGCCCGGCCCCCTCGCGCGATTCATACCTGCGTGGGGACAAGATCATAGACATTGCGCACAAATGCGGCGCGGACGCCATCCATCCCGGTTACGGCTTCCTGGCGGAACGCGAAGCATTTGCGGCGGCCTGCATCGAGGCGGGCATCACGTTCATCGGTCCAAAACCTTCAGCCATCGCAGCCATGGGCGATAAGATGACGGCGCGCGCCACGGTCACTTCAGCGGGTGTGCCGGTGGTACCCGGCACACAAGGCACGGGCGCGCTAAGAGACGATGAATTACTGGCAGAGGCGACCAAGATCGGATTTCCCCTGCTGATCAAGGCCACAGCGGGCGGCGGCGGAAAAGGGATGAGAGAAGTGCTGTCGCTGGAGGAAATGCCGGGTCTGCTGGCTTCGGCACGCCGCGAAGCAGAATCGTCTTTCGGCGATGGAAATGTCTATCTGGAAAAATTGCTTTTAGGGGCGCGCCACATCGAAATCCAAATCCTGGCGGACGAGCACGGTAATGCAATCTATCTTGGTGAACGGGATTGCTCGATCCAACGACGGCATCAAAAACTCATCGAAGAGGCGCCCTCGCCGATCATGGACCCGGAGCTTCGAAAGAAAATGGGAACCGTGGCGGTCAAAGCGGCACAGTCGGTGGAGTACGCAAACGCCGGGACGATCGAATTCCTGGTAGACAAGGACAAGAATTTCTACTTCCTTGAAATGAACACGCGCCTGCAGGTGGAACACCCCGTCACCGAACTGGTGACCGGAATTGATATCGTTGCGGAACAAATCCGGATCGCGCGCGGCAGGCAGTTAAGCTACAAGCAGGATGACATCCAGATCCGCGGACACGCCATCGAATGCCGCATCAACGCCGAAGACCCCTACAACGGGTTCGTGCCATCCACAGGACGGGTGACGCTCAGCATCGTCCCCACCGGACCGGGCGTCCGGGTTGATACCAGCGTCTATTCGGGGATCGAGATCACGCCCTTCTACGATCCGATGATCGCCAAGCTGGTGGTCTGGGGCGAGACACGCGGCCAGGCCATTTTGCGAATGCGCCGGGCGCTGGAAGAATATCGCATCGTCGGCGTGCGGACGAACATCCCGTTCCACCAAACCATGATGGACAGTCACCGCTTCATGGGCGGGCAATACGATACGCGCTTCGTCGAGGAACGCTTCGCGATGCCGGAAGCAGGAGATGAACGCGAAACGCATCACCCGGAAATCGCGGCGGCGTTTGCGACACTGGTGGCGCACCATGAAACGGAACGCGCCGCGCAATTCGTGATGCGAAACGAGCGCGATACGAGCAACTGGAAATGGGTGGGACGCTGGGAGAGGCTGCATCGGTAGTTGGATAGTTCGATAGTCGGATAGTTTGATAGTCTGATAGTCTGATAGTCGGCGAGAAAACAAGACTATGGAATTAAAAGACCAGAGGATTAAATTATGAAATATATTACAACCATTGATGAAAAAGAATTTGCGGTAGACATCATTGACGATCATCACGTGAGCATCAACGACAAGGTCTTTGAAGTGGACTTTGAATCGGTGGGCGGACAGCCGGTTTATTCGATGCTGATGGATGGTCGCTCCTATGAAGCCTATGTGTATGAAGGTGAAGAAGATTGGCAGGTGCTGCTGTTCGGAAAGCAGTATCCGGCCAAGGTGGAGGATGAACGCGAGAAACGCTTGAAGAGTTCGGTGGGAGGCAAGGTCCAGGAATCGGGCGAATTCCAGTTGAAGTCGCCGATGCCGGGCCTGGTGGTGGCAGTCCTTGTTAATGAAGGACAGGCCGTCGAGAAGGGACAGGTGCTGGTAATCCTGGAATCGATGAAGATGCAAAACGAACTAAAAACGCCCCGCGCCGGAAAGGTGGAACGCATCAAGGTGAAGACCGGCGAGAGCGTGGAACAGAGACAGTTGCTGTTGAACGTAGTGTAGACCCCCACCCGAAGATAGACCCTCACCCCAATCCCCTACCCCCCGTTTCGGGGGAGGGAGAAGCAATGAATGAACATCTTTGATATCCAATGACAGAACCGCAGAGAGAAATTGAAGTCAAGTTTTG
>PMLN01000362.1:146-4470 GCA_003158885.1 Anaerolineae bacterium | reverse complement strand
GCCATCATCGGCGCGCTGGCGGGAATCAACATGATCTCCGGCGCGGGGATGCTGGATTTCCTGGTGTGCCAGAGCGCGGAAAAACTGGTGGTGGATGCCGAGGCGATCGCGATGGCAAAGCGCCTGCTGGTCGGGCTGGAAGTCCGCACCGAAACACTGGCGACCGCCTTCTTCGAAGGCATCAACTTCAAAGGCGATTTCCTCAAGCAGAGAGCCACGCGCGACCTGTTTTCAACGGAACAATACCTCCCCTCCTCGATCATTGACCGCGATTCAATCCGCGGCTGGAAACAAGCCGGAAGCCTCGATACATTCGAACGCGCCAAGCTGCGCACGGCGCAATTGCTGAAAGCCTATGAACGTCCACAAATTGTGTTGGAAAAGGAAAAGGATTTAACGGAGATCGTATCCGGGCTGGCCGCGGAGGCCGGGATGGATCTATTACCGGCGCTGGCCTAAAAGAAGAAGGTATTGGTAATTGGTGAATGGTGAATGGTTTTTGCAAAGTTAGATTCGGAATAGAACGCGGATGCGACGGATGCGCATAGATGATGCAGAAAAGAGAATGAACCGCGAAGCTCGCTAAGTGCGCAAAGATTTCTTAATTCAAAGAACGAACCGCGAAGAAGAAGGAATTGATGAATGGTTTTGCAAAGTCAGAGAGCGAGCGCAAAGAAGGAAGCGACTAAAGTCGCAACTACATAGTTCATGAGAGGCTCTACTTCGTGCTCCTTTGCCTGCACTGCGCCGCAGGCACACGTGTGGACTTGGTGTTTAATCGGTTTTGAGCGTGTCGAGAAAATTGCGGACGAACATAGAGGTAAACATGCTGAAACAGTCGTATCACATCCAGGAAGAGATCATCGAGTGGAGGCGGGACTTTCACACGCACCCCGAATTGGGGTTCCAGGAGTTCCGCACTTCGGGCAAGCTGGCGGATGAATTGGAGAAGCTGGGTTACAAAGTCCGCCGCAATGTGGGACGAACCGGTGTGGTGGCGGATTGGGGAGACGAGAGCGGCCCCTGCATTGCGGTGCGCGCCGATATGGACGCGCTGCCCATCCTCGAAGCCAATGAGGTTCCATATAAATCTCAAAACGACGGCACCATGCATGCCTGCGGACACGATAGCCACACGGCCATGGTGCTGGGCGTGGCAACCCTGCTGGTCAAGGAGAAATTTCCAGGCAAGGTGCGCTTCCTGTTCCAGCCCTCGGAGGAAGCCGGCGATGAGCAGGGGATCAGCGGTGCGCCGCGCATGATCGCAGACGATGAGCGCTTCTTGCACCATCCGAGGCTCGACCTGGATGAACGCGCCCTGCCCATTGGGACGGCTATTCTGGCAGAAACTGTGTTACGATTCCTGCGGAATAAAAAAAGGGATTAGTAATTGGTGAATAGAGAATAGAGAATAGTGAATGGTGAATGGTGAATGGTAAATAGTGAATGGTGATTGGTTTTGGCAAAGTCAGATCCGGAAGAGAACGCGGATGACACGGATGCGACGGATGTGCACGGAAGAGAGATATACCGCAAAGAAAAGAGAATGAACCGCGAAGAATTATCCACGAAGTGCACGAAGAACACGAAGGTAAGAACAAAGAGGAAAGATGATTCGCGAAAAGAAGAGATTAACCAAGAAGAGAATGAACCGCGAAGAACGCGAAGTACGCAAAGAAGAAGGAATTGGTAATTGGTGAATTAGGTTCATCATGGATTTTGAGAAGACTAACCAAAGAGGAACCAAGAAGTAAAAACTGGATTTTGAGAGCGTTGTGATTCCGGTTGTTTGAGTTTCGCAAGGCGCTAAATTCATTAATGCCCAAGGAGAAAACATGCACACCATTTTAAAAGGCGCGAAGAAAGATATCACCATCGGCATTGACCAACCCTTCGTAATGATCGGCGAGAAGATCAACCCGACCGGCAGCAAAAAACTCGCGGCGGCACTACGGGAAGGCAACATGGATTTCGTCCGCCAGCTCGCCGAACGACAAGTGGCTTGGGGCGCAGAGGTACTGGATGTCAACGTGGGCCTGCCAAGCTTTGACGAAGTAACGGCCATGGCAAAGGTGGTTGAAATGTTGGCGTCGGTCACCGATGGGCCGGTCTGCATTGATTCGGCGAATCCGGATGTGCTGGCCGCCGGATTGAAGGCTGCGCCCGGCAAGCCGCTGATCAATTCCGTCAGCGCCGAGGAAAAGCGACTGGAAAAAGTATTGCCGCTGGCAAAAGAGCGCGGCGCGGCGGTCATCGGCTTGACGATCGGGGATGAAGGCATTCCCAAGACCCCTGAAGAGCGCGTGGCCATGGCGGAAAAAATCCTGGAGCGCGCCGCAAAGATCGGCATCCCCGCTGAGGATGTGATCATTGATCCGCTGGTGATGACCGTCGGCTCGGATAGCAAGGCCGGGCTGGTCACCCTGCAAACCATCGAATTGATCCGCAAGGAGTTCGGCGTCAACATCAACCTGGGCGCCAGCNNCATGAAGTTCATCAAATACTTCCGAAGCACGGAGGCCTTGCGCGCCAAGGAGACTCAATCTGCAGGATAGTAATATCGTTATTATCCATCGAAGGATGCAATGGAAGAAAGACGCAGAACAAAACGCCGTTACCTGCTTTACTATGGCAGGATTTACGATGAGACCGCTCAAAAGCTCATCGGCTATTTGGTGGATATTACCGAAAGCGGCTTTATGTTGCTTAGCGACGAACCGTTTCCGGTCGGAGAGATGCGGCGCTTCAAACTGGAAATCACCGATGATATCGGCGAGCATCCTTACATCAACTTCAAGGCCAAGAGCGTTTGGTGCGAACCGGATATTGATCCCAGACACTTCGATACAGGCTTCGAGATCGAAGAGATCAAGCCGGACGACAAGCAATTAATTTTAGCGATCGTGGAGAAGTATGGGTTTAGGGATAATTAACCCCGTGCATATTGAAAAAAGATCAAACACAAAGGACACCACGTACACGAAGGAAATGATATAAAAGGCAAAAAGTAAAACGAAAAGAGCACAGCCGTCAAAGATGAGGCGGGCGTACACGAAGGAAATGATTTAAAACGCAAAGGGATGGATGAAGATGGAAAACATAGCACGCGGATGGCACGGATTGGACGGATGTGCGCGGATGAACGGAAAAGATTTAACCGCGAAGGGCGCGAAGGAACGCAAAGAGAAAAAGTGAAAAGTAAAAAGTAAAACGCAAAACGCAACCCTGAGAGGGCGCAAGACATAGGACACGACCATCAACCCTTGACCCTGAAGAACACNNAAGGGCAGGGAACGAGGGCAGGCGTAAACGAAGGAAATAAAGCAAACTTCCGAAGTCTCGCCGCTCTTTGGCGCTTCGGAAGTTTTGGATTAGGAACCTTAACAAAAAAACAATAAACCTTGCGAAGCTTTCGAAAGCTTCGCAAGGTTTGATTCAAGTGGGTGCCTGACGGGTTTCGAACCCGCAACATCGTGATCCACAGTCACGCACTCTGCCGTTGAGCTACAGGCACCGTGTATTTAGCGGGGGGATTATATCATCAGGCTGCCCGGCTATCAAGAAGATCACGGATGACTTTTACCGCTTCACTCTGGGGGATGATTTGCTGGTCGCCGCTGGATAGATTCTTGACCGCGACCAGGCCTTTTTCCGCCTCGTCCGGCCCGATGGTGACAGCCATTTTCATCTTCATCTTGTCCGCAAACTTGAATTGTTTGGGCAGTTTGGCAGGCTCGGGATAAACGACGGCGTTGATCCCGCTGAGGCGCAGTTCGGCGGCCAGGGCATAGGATTTCAGCCATAAGGTTTCGTCGAAGACCGTGACCAGCACGGGCGCGGGGCTGGGAATGTATTCGGGAAGCAGGCCCTGCTCCTGCAAGAGGATACCGATGACGACATCGCCCATGGCGAAGCCGATAGCAGGCAGTTGCCCACCGCCGACATCCGTTAGGAGATTATCATAACGCCCGCCGCCGAGGATGGCGCGCTTCAAGGAGCCGCCGGTTTCATAAGCCTCGAAGACCGTTCCGGTGTAATACAAAAGACCGCGCACGATATTGGGGTCAAACTTGACATATTCCCTAACGCCCAAGGCTTCGAGGGCGGAAAAGAGGCGAACCAGGGATTCGTTTTTCCGCCACAGGTCAAAATTGTTCAGGGTATCCTTGAGGGCCTCCAGTTGTTTTTGGGCGAGGCCAAGCTCAAGGGCATACGCATCCCAAGCATCCGGTTTCATCTTGGAACGACGGTCTATCAGGTTGGAGATATCCATACGCCTAGCCGGTTCAATGCCAAGCGTGTCAAACTGGGAATCCATCAGGCG
>PMLN01000362.1:0-127 GCA_003158885.1 Anaerolineae bacterium | reverse complement strand
CCGAACGACCACCAGCGCAAGGGAAAATTAAGTTCGCCTTGTTTGGCGGCGATCATGCGCGCCAGGCTAGGCGTGAGTTCGGGGCGGAGTGTCACCAAATCGCCGCCGCGATCCTCAAAGACAAAGG
>PMLN01000370.1 GCA_003158885.1 Anaerolineae bacterium | reverse complement strand
CAAAGTTGCTGGAAACAGGCATCCCGAAGGTGTGGGTATATTGTATAAGCAATACCCAAATGTGGGGTTGTCTAGATGTAAGATGCGATGCCCCTGGCGAACCACCACGAGGATGTATAGGGTAATCAGAGTTAGTGTATAATTTTGAAAAGGACTGGCGACTCGATATGGATCGAACCAAACAAAACCTAATTACAAAACAAGTGAAAAAGGATTCGATCTTTGATCGCAAAGTTTTCATTCCTGCTTCAATTAGTGTTCTTCTTGTACTTATCACTTATGTGTGGTTTATCAGCTTTGGTTCATGGACGCATTGGCCAAGCATTACCAACGATTATATTCAACTGGCCACCGCTTTCCAGCATGGAAGCCTATCGCTTGAAATTAAGCCGAGTTCTGCCGTTCTTGCACTTCAAAATCCGTACGACCCAGCCGCTCGCCGCCACACACCCTATCCAATAGATTACTCTCTTTACAAAGGTAAATACTATCTTTACTTCGGACCGATACCAGCACTACTCCTAGTCGTCATCAAGTTTCTAGGTTTTGCTACAACTAATGACAACCATCTGGTTTTTATATTCGCTTCCGGAACGCTTATATTTCAATCATTACTAATCGTAAAAATATGGAAACGTTTTTTCCAAAGCACTTCCATTTGGGTGCTGCCGCTCTGCATTTTGTTCAGCGGTTTGGCATTTCCAATTCCCTGGATACTAACCGAAGCAAGGATTTATGAGGCGGCAAGTACAGGCGGACAATTCTTTTTCCTGGCGGGTTTCTACTTTGTCTTCACGGCTCAGGATCGAGAAACCATTTCGATTAGACAATTTATTTTAGCCGGGACTCTTTGGACATTTGCAATTGGCTCAAGGCTGACTCAGATCGTGCCAATCAGCTTCGCTCTGGTAATGGTTATATTTTGGATATTTAGAACATCTACCCAAAGCAAACTACGTTCAAGGGTCATTTACCCTTTAATAGCTTTGTGTTCACCCATCATCCTTGGCGCGGCCATCCTCGGATGGTACAACTGGGCGCGTTTCGATTCCATTTTTGAAACCGGCTTCTATTACGCGTTAGCAGGGCCATATCTTCAAAAATACAGCCACGTACTCTTTTCCCCGCTGTATCTGCTGCCAAATCTATATAATTATTTGGTTATGCGGCCAAAAATAAGCATGACTTTTCCTTTTTTGCAATCAATGCCAGGATATGGTACTGTCAAATTCCCCTTCATCCAAGTGCCCCCAGTCTATCATGAATGGATCCGAACGGGAATATTATTCAGTACACCATTCATCCTATTCGCTGCAATTCCCATATTATTTCTGCTGCTTAGAAAGAGAGGCATAAAAGATGAGATTGAATCATATGGCGAAGGGTATCCGTTCAAATGGTTAGTCATCAGTCTATTGGGATCTTTCCTGTTCGGCTTTGCCCCCATCGCCGCATATTTTTACGTGGTAGCGCGTTTCCTTGCAGACTTCACCCCTTCTCTAATCTTGCTGAGCATAATAGGCTTTTGGCAGGGCTATTCAGGCACCGCTCAAAGACCCACTATCCACAAGATATATATCACTGTTGGAATTATCTTAATAGCTGCTTCGATCGTCATCGGTATCTTGTTGGCGCTGTCGGCACATGCCGAAGAATTTCAGACGTTTAATCCCGCCCTATGGGGTCGTCTTGTCAGTTTATTTCCACAATAATTGATTAAGACCCAACTGGTCACATGCCGCATAACCAAAACCAGCTAATCCATCTCCTGCCTTCCTGATAACGCCCTCAATAAAGTGTTTTGATCTGCATATTCTAAATCCCCGCCGACCGGCAAGCCGCGCGCCAGGCGCGTCACATGTACTTGATATGGATGCAGTTGCTGCTGCAAATACAAGGCGGTCGTATCGCCTTCCATGCTCGGATTGGTGGCAAGGATCACTTCCTTAACTCCCCCGCGCGCCACGCGTTCGATCAATGGCTTGACTTTGATATCATCCGGCCCAACGCCTTCGATGGGAGATAACACTCCATGTAAAACGTGATACCTGCCGTTATATGCACCCACGCGTTCGAGAGCCAGAACATCCAGGGCCTCTTCAACCACGCAGATCAGTGACTCATCGCGTTTCGGATTCTCACATACTTCACAACGTTTCCGCCCAGCTTCGGTGATATTAAAACATTCTTCACAAAACGCGATCTTGTCTTTCNNCCGATGCCCGGCAGGCGTTCAAAGGCATTGATGAGTTTCTGGATGGGTTCGGGGAGTATCATAAGTGTCAGGTGTCAGGTATCATGTGTCAAGGAAGAACCTGACACATGACACATGGAACTTTAAAACGGCAGCCCGCCCGCCAGCGGGCCAAGCTTTTGTGAGGCAAGTTCGCGCGATTGATCCAGCGCCATATTCACCGCGGATAGAACCAAATCCTGTAACATCTCGGCATCTGCATCCTTCAATAAATCTGCAGAGATCTCAACCGATTTGCATTTTTGGTCGCCGGTCATCACAACCTTGATCGCGCCGCCGCCCGCCGTGGCAGTGACAGTCTCGTCGGCAAGCTTCTCCTGAGCATCCGCCAATTGCTGCTGCATGCGCTGAAGTTGCTGCATCATCCCGCCACCGCCCATTGATGGGCCTTTGTTAAAACCTTTCGCCATAATTACCTCGCTATTCGTAAATCGTTATTCGATATTTCAGCCATCGAATATCGAACACCTAACAACCTCATTCCTGCACATCCACAATCTCGCCGCCATGATCGAGTGCGGTTGCCACCATGCCATCGGCAGACACATGCGGAGGCAGTTTGCCTTTTGCATTCGTCACCACACACCTGATTTTCAAACTCACACCCAACACAGCCGCAACCGCTTTTTGGGTCGCGTCCAAATTCTCCGGTTTATCCATCAAGCCGCGCACCGTATCCGATTGAAATCCCAAAATCAATTCATCGCCGCGCACTTCCATCGGCTTGCAGGAATTGAGCAGCGCTTCGACGGCTGGATGTGCAGGCTTGATCACGGCGCGGATATCCTTCCAAACCTTATTGATCTCCGCCAGGTCCGTCACCGCCTCCGTGCTTCCGCCCGAAGTAGTTTCCGGTTTGACGGATGGATTCGCAACCGCGACTTTAGCCGCCTTACCGGGAGCCGCTTTCGAATCCCTCCCTGAACCTGTCGAAGGGGTCGAAGCCGTAATCCCCGCTGGGATCTCCAGCGCTTCTGCCAACGCCAATTCCAAGGCCAGCGAAGGCTGCCATCCGCCGCGCGTATCCACTGCCGCATTGTTGAACGATTTCATCATCCGTAAAACATCTGACGTGGGAAAAGATTTGGCATCCAGCGCCATCCGCTCTTTGACATCCCGGGTGGCTTCAATCTGATCGCCGTTGCCGAGTTGAAGGAGCATCAAGCCGCGCAGATACTCCACGATTTGACGCGCCAGCGAACGCGGATCGGCCCCGGAATCCAGGGCGCGATGGATCGCATCCAACCCGGAGGCAGGCGCACGGTCACGAATGGAGGCGATGAGGTCGAGCACGGTTTGACTTGTGGCAGTGCCGAGCACGGTCTGGGTCAGTTGAAGCGTAATCTTCGTCCCGGTGGAGGCCAGTTGATCAAGCAATGAAATCGCATCGCGCAATCCGCCGCCCGCCTGACGCGCAATGGCCGCCAGCGCATCCTCATCGGCTTGAATCTTTTCAGCCTTCATAATTGCTTTAAGCTGGCCGACGATTTCATCCACCGGCACACGCCGGAATTCGTGGCGCTGGCAGCGCGATAAAACTGTGGCGGGGATTTTGTGAATCTCGGTGGTAGCCAGGACGAAAATGGCATGTGGCGGCGGTTCTTCCAAAGTCTTCAGCAGGGCATTGAAGGCTGCCGTCGAAAGCATGTGGACTTCATCAATAATGTAGATTTTGTACTTACCTTGTGAGGGTGAGAAATTGATCTTATCACGCAGGTCGCGCACATCATCCACGCTGGTATTGGAAGCCGCATCAATCTCGATCAAGTCCATAAAACGATTCTCGTTAACGGCTTTGCAATTCTCACATTCGTTGCAGGGACGTTTGGCCCGGTCTTCGTTGAGACAATTCACGGCCTTCGCCAAAAGCCGTGCAAGCGTGGTCTTGCCGGTGCCGCGTGGGCCCGCGAACAGATACGCGTGGGCGACGCGGTCGGCAACGATGGCGTTCCTCAGTGTTTGGAGGACATGCTCCTGTCCAACCACTTCGGCCCAGCCTTTAGGGCGATATTTGCGATAGAGGGCTTGTGACATTTTGGCAATTAGCTTTCAGCGATTAGCATTTAGTGACAAACGGGAAAATCAAAGCAACTTTGTGAATTCATCAACACTAAGACTTGCTTGTCTTATAATGGCTCTTAATGTACCGCGATCAAGTTCCTTATGATCT
>PMLN01000343.1 GCA_003158885.1 Anaerolineae bacterium | reverse complement strand
GACGCGGAACGTCCAATCGAGTTGTAGAGTCCCGACGTGAATCCATTCACCAATCGTCCAGCGAACCAGATCGGGATGCTGCGTCAAGGAATAGGCCAGCAAAACCGAGACAAGGAAGGCAAACCCGGAAGCGAGGCTGGCAACAGTGCCGATAACCTTTTCGCTGAAACGACCACCGAAGACGAGATTGACCAGCAAACCGATGATGGGAAAAAAAACGATCCAGGGAGCAAGGTAGAAAAACGTCATGGCTTATCCCNNCTTAAGACTGTTCATTGCATCAATGTCAATGCTGTGCTTGGTACGGAAGATGGTCACGATCAAAGCCAGACCCACCGCCACCTCGGCCGCCGCGACCGTCATCACAAAGAAGACGAAGATCTGGCCGCTATACACAGGCTGCCCGCCATTTGCCATACTGATCGCAGTATACATGCGGGTGAAGGCCACAAAGACCAGGTTGGCCGCGTTGAGCATCAACTCAATGGACATGAAGATAACCAGTGGGTTGCGGCGAATGAGCACGCCGAGCGCGCCAATGGTAAATAATATGGCAGAAAGAACAATGTAATCCGTGACCGGAACCATTTCTACTTTCCTTTCTCCCTGATGGTCAATACAATGGCCCCAACCATGGCAATCAACAACAACACGGACGTAGCTTCAAATGGAAGAAGATAGGAAGTGAACAACGCCTGCCCCACGCCCTGTGGAGTACCAAAACTTTGGATCGGCTGGGGGATATCGCCCGATGCGACTTTGCGGAAAAAGAGCAAATAGACCGACTCGCCCAGGAGGACCAATGCAAGGAAATAAGCCAGCGGCCTCTGCCAGGGCAGGGCCTTCGAGGCCGGAAGGGTTTCCGTCCCCAACAGCATGATCACGAACAAAAACAATACCATGATCGCGCCGGCATACACGCTGACCTGCGCCATCGCAATGAAGGGAGCATCCAGAAGAATATAGAAGACCGCCACCACCCCAAAATTCAGCACAAGGAACAAGGCCGAATAAATGGCACTGCGGCTGAGCAACATGCCCAAGGCCGCGGCAACGGCAATGAGCGCAAGAATGAAAAAAGTGATCAAATCAGCAGTCATGATTAATCCTGCGGGTCCTGCATGGAAGGCACCGAACGTGTGAATTCGCCCGGAACCGTCTTCTGCGGCGTGGTTGACTGGCCCGCAGGCGCCGGTTCGAGAAGCATGTTCCTGTCGTAGATGGCGTCGCGGCGATCGGTAAAGCTCAACTCATAATTATCGCCCAGCACAATGGCTTCGGTGGGGCAGGCATCCTCGCAAAAGCCGCAATAGATGCATCGCAACATATTGATCTCGTACGTGGACGCATAGCGGTCACCGGGCGAAAAACGCTTCTCATCCGTATTTTCGGAGGCTTCGACAAAGATCGCATCCGATGGACAGGCCGCGGCGCACAACGCGCAGCCGATGCACTTCTCCAAGCCGTTATCGTAGCGTTTCAGAACATGGCGTCCGCGGAAACGCGGGCGAACGGGCCGTTTCTCTTCCGGATATTGAATCGTCACGGGACGTTCAAACATGGATTTGAACGTGGTGGCGAGACCACGCGTCAATTCTCTAAGCACGAGCCACCTTCCTTCTCAACGAAAGATTCACCAGTAATACTGCGATCAAACCGGCGATGAGGGATGAAATCGGAATGAACCAAATATAAACCGAGCCCAATTGCTGGACCAGCACAATCCCCACAGCGGTGAGGAAAACCAAGGCCAGCGAGAGCGGCAGCAACACTTTCCAACCGAAGGCCATCAGCCGGTCATAACGAATACGCGGCCACGTGGCACGTATCCAGATCATAAAGAACAAGAGGACAACCACCTTCAATAATAGATAGATGGGGCCAAGCCACCAGAAATGGTCCACGCTGAAGACCGTGCCTTGCAAGAACCAGAACTCACGGAAACCGCCAAAGTACAGCGTGACGGCAATCATACTAATGACGATCATCTTTTCGTATTCGGCCATGAAGAACAGTGCAAACTTCATGCCGGAGTATTCGCTGTGGTAGCCCGCCGTCAGCTCCTGTTCGGCTTCGGGCATGTCGAACGGAGCGCGGTTCACTTCGGCCAGCGTGGTAACCATGAAGATCAACGCACCCACAGGCTGAATCACCACGAACCACATGTTCTTTTGCGCACCGACAATATCGAGCAGACTCATGGAATTGCCAAGCATGATGGCGATGACAAAACAAAGTCCAAGCGAAATTTCATACGAGATCATCTGGGCCGACGCACGCATGCCGCCCAGCATGGCATACTTATTATTCGACGACCAGCCCGCCAACACAATCCCATACACCGCGATGGAAGCAATGGCCGTCAGATAAAGCACACCGACATTGATGTCCGCCACATAGAGCGTAATGGGATGATCCACGAACGGGAGGGTGAACTGCGTCCCCAAGGGAATCACCGCGGCGATAATCATCGCCGGCACAACGGTCATGATGGGCGCGAGAACGAACAAGAACTTATCGGCGCGTGCCGGGGTGAATTCCTCCTTGAAAATCAACTTGACGGCATCGGCGATCGGCTGTAACAAACCCTGAGGGCCGGCACGGTTCGGGCCAATGCGAACCTGGATACGAGCCAGCGCGCGGCGTTCATATAAGGTCAAGTAAGCAAAGCCTGTCAGAATTGCGAACGCCAGGACGAAGGCTTTAATAATCCACTCAATCCACAACTCCATCGTTACCTCACTGCCGCCTTCCTAATGGATTTCACACTGGCCGCGGTCGGCTCATGAATGGGCAATCCCATCGAACGCGGTACCAGAACCACGCCCGCTGAAATCGTATCGTCAATCCTGACCTGCACCTCTGCGCTTACGCCATCCAGACTCAACCTCACGCGTTCACCCGCGCTCACTTTGAACAATTCCGCGGCCGACGAATGCAACGCGATGTATATTTCGCCAATCCTTTGCTCCAGCAATTCCGCGCTGGAGACCGTCACGCCGCGATCATACAATTTAGTGATCGGCACTGCCAGCAGCTTCTTTTCCTTTGGACGAAGCGCTACAACTTTCTGGACACGCGGCAGGCTGAACTTTTCGCCGCGCTGCGCAGAGTTCGATAATTGCACACCCAAGCCGTCCTTATTCTCATAGGTGGTACCACCGTAATATAAATCGCCGCGTCCCACAATCGGCCACTGCGATTTAACTTCGGCCAATTTGGCGTAATCCAGGCCTGCGAAGGAAGACTGGTCTGCAACCATGATCTCAAAGACAACCGAGGCCGAGGTGCCTTCGAGAATCACGCCCATCTGCTTCGCCAGCTGGGAAGTAATCGCAAAGTCGGGCTTGGGACCCTCGAGTGCGGGAACCGCAGGATAGAAACGCTGTACGCGCCGCTCACCAGATGTGAATGTGCCATCACGCTCGGTATAAGCCTGGGCAGGCAAAACCACGTCCGCCAGTTTGGCTGTTTCGTTTTCAAACAAATCCTGAACGGCAATAAACGGCCGGGTTTTGGCGTTTTTGATTTTCAACAGCCCGTCGCCGAAGGGATCGGCGCCGGCGATATAAACCGCATCCGCTTTATCGAAGACGGCCTGCAAATTCTCCTCAGGGCGGAAACCAAGCTCCCAGGCGCCCTGGTCATTTGCTCTCTGCCATACGCCGATCAAACCGTTATTGAGTCTACCCACATGTCCCGTATCATTCAAGGCGCGAGCACAGGCGGCAGCTAAAGCCGTGGAACCTTGCAAGCCAAGGCCTTCACTACCATACAGGATGAGGGCATTTTCGGCTTTAACAAAGGCATCACCGATCTTGCCTTTCTTCGTCAAATCCTGAACGGTTTTACCTTCATCACCATAGGAATACCGGATCACAAAATTTGCATACCGGTCGAGTTTGGTTTCACGGGGGTTGGCAACGATCAATGTCGCGCCGCGTTGGGCGGCCTGTTTGATGCGCAAATACCAAATGGGAGCTTCCTCATATAAGTCGGAAGCCGCAACCACGATCGTGGAACCTTTCCCCATCCCGCCGAGATTCGTTCCCTGACCCACACCGACCCATGAAGTCAAATCGCCTCCGCCCATGCCGGAATACAACACGGCCTTGCCGCCCACCTGATCCGCCAGGGCTTTCAAGTTAAATAAGTCCTCATTCGACAAACGGCCGGAAGCAAGCACCACCAGATTCTTCTTGGCTTTCGTAAGCGCTTCGCCTGCGAATTTGGTGGCGGCATCCCAGGAGACACGCGCCAATTTGCCGCTTTTACGCATCAATGGCTTGTTCAAACGATCCTTGCTCTCCACATAATGAAAAGCAAAGCGGCCTTTATCACAGATCCAAGTCTCATTGACTTCTTCATTCTGGCGCGGCATCACGCGCTTGATCACGATCCTGCCATCCGCCCTGGCTTCACGCCGGGTATTGAAGGTAATATTGCACCCCACCGGGCATTGAGAACAGATCGAGGCGGAAGCATTCAACTCCCAGGGGCGCGCACCGAAACGAAAATCTGCGGTCGTCAGCGCGCCAACGGGGCAAATATCGGTGGTGTTGCCTGAGAAGACCGAATCAAATTCCGGATCCGACAGAGACACGATCCTGGTCGAACGCGCACGCTCGTCGAATCCGAGCACCGCATCGCCCGCGATTTCGTCCTGAAAACGAATACAACGCGCACATTGAATACAGCGTTCCTGATCGAGGAAAATAAGATCGCCCAAGGCGACGTTCTTGGCAAGGTGCATTTTCTCGTCATACAGGAACCGGCTCCGGCCCGGACCGTGCGCCATGGTGAGATTCTGAAGCGGACATTCGCCGCCTTTGTCACAGATCGGGCAGTCGAGGGGATGAGATGTTAGTAAAAATTCAATCGTGCTCTTTTGCCCGGCTTTGGCTTTTTCAGATTGGGTAAGAACCACCATGCCATCCGAAACAGGATTGGTACAAGCCGTTTCGAGTTTGGGCAGGAATTGAAGTTTGGGTTCGCCTTTTTCATCGAGGAGCGGTTTGCCCGTACTGCGATCCATCATCGGACGGCCAATTTCGACAAGGCACATACGGCACATTCCAACCGGTTCCATCTTTGGATGATAGCAAAAGACGGGAATATCCATGCCCGCTTTTTTTGCGGCATCCACCACGAGCATCCCCTCATCCACCGTTATTGGTTTTCCATCAATCGTTAGGGTTACCTGTTTCGCCATAAGTCTCCGAAAGAACCGATGCTCGAAATCCGAGTATCGAATTATGCCTTTCCAAAATCCTGCGGAAATCTTTCAATGCCCGTCACCACTGCCATGGTGGAAAATTCACCCAACGGGCAAAGGCATTTATTCTGCATCTGCCTGGCCACGTTGAGGAGCAAGTCCACATCGGCGCTGGTACAACCATCCGCATGGAGGCGGTCGATCAAATGCATCATCCAATATGTACCTTCGCGGCAGGGTGTACATTTGCCGCAAGACTCGTGTTTGAAGAAATGAATGGTTTTATTAATGACCCAATCCAGCGAGACAGTATCGTCAATTACGATCACGGAGGCCGAACCGAGGTCCGCACCAAGCGTGCGAACAGTGGCGTAATCCATCTGGGTATCCAAAACCTTGTCATCTGCAACAATAAACGAAGAGGAGGCGCCGGCCGGCATGATCGCCTTGACGGGACGCCCATCCTGTACGCCGCCGCCATGTTCATAGATCAACTGGCGGAAGGTGGTTCCAAACGGCAGCTCATAATTCCCGGGCTTGCGCACACGGCCCGAAAGCGAAAAGATCTTTACGCCGGCGCTATCGGGCGTGCCAAGCGATTTATACCAATCCGCCCCATTGGCAAGGATCATCGGCAGGTTGGCCAGCGTTTCAACGTTATTCACGACCGTCGGCTTGCCATACAAACCATGAACGGCAGGGAAGGGCGGACGAATACGCGGCTGTCCGCGTTTGCCCTCGATGGATTCGAGCATGGCGGTTTCTTCGCCACAGATATAGGCGCCTGCGCCGAGATGAGTGTAGATATTAAGCGAATAATCCGTCCCGAAGAGTTTTTCACCAAGAACACCGGCCTTCTCCATCTCGGCGATCTTCTCATCGAGAAACTTTGCGATCTGCCAGAACTCACCGCGCAGGTAGACATAGGCGGCTTTTGCACCGACCGCATACGAAGCAATCGCCACACCTTCCAAAAACTGGAAGGGGTTGCTTTCCATGATCTCGCGATCTTTGAAGGTGCCCGGTTCAGACTCATCCGCATTGGCGACCACATAATGCGGCCAGTTCTTATTGTCAATGAACGACCACTTCATGCCGGTCGGGAAACCCGCACCGCCGCGTCCGCGCAAGCCCGAAGCCTTGACCGTGTCGGTCACTTCATTCGGCTTCATCTTCGTGACGGCTTTTTTAAAGGCCTCAAAACCGCCATGCTCTTTATAAACACTCAGTTTGCCGATATCCGGAATGTCACGATGGCGAAGGAGAACATAAGACATTAGGCCGTCTCCTTGTCCACATGCCTGAGCGCTTCGATGAGTTCCATGGTTTTATCCACAGTCATGTCTTCGTAATACTTCAATCCATCACGGCTCTGGACCTGGAACATCGGCGCCCGATCACAAGCAGCGAGGCAGGTTACCGCTTCGAGCGTGATCAAGCCATCCGGGGTCGTCTCGCCGATCTTGATCCCAAGGTTGGAGCACAACGATTCCATAAATTGATCAGCGCCGCGTAAAGCACAGGGCAGGTCAGTACAAACCTGCATGCGATATTTGCCTTCCTTCTTATCGTGATACAAGGTATAGAAACCCACGATCGCACCGACATCCGTGACGCTGATCTCCAGCGTATCGGCGATATCCTGCATGGCGTCCCTGGTAATGCAGCCTTCTTCACTTTGTGCGAGATACAACAACGGCATCACCGCCGAACGTTTATATTCGGGCGGATACTTCGCCAGGATTTGTTTTACTTCCTTTGGATATTTTTTCGCGAGACTCATCGGTCTATATCTCCGAGGACGATATCGGTCGAGGCCAGAATGGCGATCAAATCCGCCACCAAATGTCCCTTAACGATTTTTGATATTACTGAAAGATTATCGAAGGAAGGCGTGCGCCAGTGGACACGGTATGGCTTTGGTCCGCCATCGCCTTCGAGATATACGCCCAACTCGCCGCGCGGGCTTTCAATGGCGCTGTAAACGGAGGCCTTCGGTGCAGGGAAACCCTCTGTCCACAACTTGAAGTGATGGATGAGCGCCTCCATGCTCGTTCCGATCTCCGAACGCGGCGGCGGGACAAATTTGCGGTTGTCGCTGTGAACGGGGCCCAGCGGCAGTTTATTCAAGGCCTGTTCCACAATCTTCAATGATTCGCGCAATTCCTGCACGCGCACGATATAACGCGCATACGTATCGCCTTTGGTTTCAACCGGCACATTGAAATCATATTGTTCGTATCCGGCATAAGGACGGGTTTTTCGCAAATCCCAATTCACACCGGAGGCGCGCAACATCGGCCCGGTCACGCCATGCTGAAGTGCGGTGGCCGCGTCGAGTTTGCCGATGCCCACCATGCGGTCCAGCCAGAGCGGATTCTTCGTCAATAAGGCTTCGTATTCGTCAATACGTTTCGGGAAAATCTTGATGAAGTTCCGCACTGCGGCTTCGAACTCAACCGGCACGTCGCGCCAGACCCCGCCGGGACGGAAATACGTTACCATCATCCGCTGACCCGAAACAAGCTCGAAGATATCAAGGATGATCTCACGTTCGCGGAAGCAATACAAAAACATAGACATCGCGGCGAGGTCAAGCCCTGAGGTCCCAAGCCAGACCAAATGCGAAGCGATACGCTGTAACTCAGTTAAGATCACGCGCAAAGCCTGGGCGCGCGGCGGCACATCGAGGTCCACCAGTTTCTCCACCGCCATCACATACGCAAGGTTGTTGCCCATGTTGTTCATATAATCCAGGCGGTCGGTCATCACTTCGGCTTTTTGATACGTCTTGGCTTCCATATTCTTTTCCACACCCGTGTGAAGGAAGCCGATATCAGGAATGCAGTTCACGACCACCTCGCCATCCAGTTCCAGCAGAAGGCGCAGTACGCCGTGCGTGGATGGATGCTGGGGACCCATGTTCAGCAACATGGTTTCGCCGGAAACGGCGCGTTCCGAAACTAAATGCCTGTACGGGCCAACCGGAATCTCTTGCAGTTGATATTCACTCATGACTATTCCTTGGCATATGGTTTGCGCAGGTCAATCTCTTCAAAGTTGAAGGTGAATTGAGGCTCTTCATAGCCCAACGGATAATCCTTGCGAAGCGGATGACCTTCCCAATCATCGGGCATCAGAATACGGCGCGGATCGGGATGCCCCTCGAACTCGATGCCAAACATATCGAAGATTTCGCGCTCACGCCAGTTTGCGGATTGAAAGACCTGCGTTGCAGTGGGGAGTTTGAGCAGACCGCCGCTTACCGGAACCCTCAATTGCAAGGAAAGGTTTTGCGTCAGCGAGGTGAGTTGATAGATCACGTGAAAACGCGGATCCTGTTTGGGCCAATAATCCACCGCGGTCATGGCAGAGAGCAGCGAGAATTGATGCTCATCGCGCAGAAAAGTCAACGCATCCACGATTTGTCCGGGGGCGATAAAAACATGCACCTCGCCGCGAAACTCTTCGTAAGCCGCGCCGGCTTTTTCCTGCAATACTTTGACTATCTTTTCGAGTCTATTATCCATGAGACTATCCCGTCATTTCGAGCCGCAGTTTTTTGCAACGAGAAGATTGCTTCGGGGAAAAACGCTCGCAAAAAGCGCCCTCGCAAAAAGCGCCCTCGCAAAAAGCGCTCGCAACAACATTCCAAATTATGCCTTTACCAAATCCTTGAATTTTTCGCCTTTGACTTTTTCGAACAGGGTCACCACGCCATGAATCAAGGCCTCCGGGCGCGGCGGACAGCCCGCGACATACACATCCACCGGAACCACTTCATCCACACCTTGAACAACGGCATAGTTATTGAAGACACCGCCGCAGGAGGCGCAGTCGCCCATCGCAATCACCCATTTCGGTTCGGGCATCTGGTCATACAAACGGCGCAGAACAGGCGCCATTTTGCGAGAGACGCGCCCGGCTACAATCATCAAATCCGATTGACGCGGGCTGGGACGCATCAGTTCCATGCCAAAGCGGCTCATATCATAGTCGGCGGCCTGCGCCGACATCATCTCAATTGCACAACAAGCCAGCCCGAAGAGCATCGGCCACATGGCATTGGTACGCGCCCAGTTCACGGTTGTTTCCAAGGTTGTGGTCACAATCCCCAGATTGCCAAGTTTTTGCTCTACTCCCATTCCAACGCTCCTTTTTTCCACGCATAAAGGTAACCTACCAACAAAATAACGATAAACACAGCCATCTCAATCAATCCAAAGATACCCATCTGGCGGAAAACAACCGCCCATGGGAGGAAGAAGACGACTTCAATATCGAACAAGATGAATAAAACTGCAATTAAATAGAAACGAACCGGCATACGCCGTGTTCCCGGGCCGATCGGCGCAAACCCGGATTCATACGGCTCTTCCTTGACCTTTGATTTTTTCTTCGGACCAAATAATTCCCCCAAACCAATCGCGGCTATGGCAATAAAAGTAGCCACTGCAATCATCACGGCAATGGCAATGTACGGAAGCAACATAGACACCTCGGAGAAGTTTTTCCTTCAGCGGCCGGCGTGCACAAACCGGCACACTGGCGGTGAAGTATATCATAAGTAGTTTTCAAGGGCTAGACAAAGTGTCACATTTCACAAAAAGGACTGGAATAGTCAGAGTATATTTCCCCCGTAATTTCCAAGGATGACTGCACTGAAAAAACAATTAAACACAAAGTACACATGTGTGCCTGCGGCGCAGTGCAGGCAAAGGGACACGAAGTAAACCCCTTTCGTTCTCCCTTTATGTACGTCGTGTCCGCTTGCCCTGTGTTCTCTCAGGGTCGTGTTTGGAGCCAAGGATTATTTACGACAGATAATCCTCCAATAGTTTGCTGTGGACGGGCTGGCGCAGTTTACGCAACGCTTTGGCCTCGATCTGACGGATGCGCTCACGCGTTACATCAAAATGACGGCTGACTTCCTCCAGCGTATGATCCATGCCATCCGTCAAGCCAAAGCGCAGTTCAAGCACCTCCCGCTCACGTTCTGGAAGTTCTTCCAAGGCATGTTGGATTTGCTCGCGCAGCATTTCCCGAGCCGCCGAATCCATGGGCGAGGGGGCGTCTTCATCCACGATCAGGTCGCCCAACTGGCTCGAATCTTCATCCCCCACCGGCCCTTCCAATGAAGCGGGTTCCTCGGCAGAGCGCAGGACGAGATCAACCTTCCGTGTGGCATAATCCAAACGGCGCTGAAGAGCAGGAGAAAGGGCCTTGCCCTCGGCATGGGTGCGCATGATGGCCTGCACATCGGCAGCAGACAAATAACCGATCTCCAGCGCGATCTGCTGGCCGTTCGGTTCATGGCCCAGTTCCTGGGTGAGGTCGCGCCGGGCGCGCAAAATTCGGGAAATGGATTCGAACAAATGCACGGGAATGCGGATGGTGCGCGCCTGTTCGGCAATCGAACGATTAATGGACTGGCGAATCCACCAGGTGGCATAGGTGCTGAATTTATAACCGCGCCGCGCATCAAATTTTCCAACCGCGCGCATCAGGCCCACATTGCCCTCCTGGATCAAATCGAGCAGGGTGATGCCGCGCCCAAGATATTTTTTTGCCACGCTGACCACCAAGCGCAGATTGGCGCGGATGAGAGCGCGATTCGCATCCAAGGCGCGGGCTTGGGCGGAATCAAGCTCCCGGAGCAGAACAGCCTCTTGAGGCAGATTCCGATACAACGTCTGGATGGCCGGCAATTCCTGGCAGTCCACAACATGATGGGCAAGCCAAGCGGCGTAATCCGCCGGCAAAAGATAGAGGCACAGAAAAACGTTATAGGCCTTGCGTACCATGTTTTCCCAAAGCGGGTCCTGTCTCCATTGATCGTTCATAAGGAAGGAATGGACATAGGAGGGCGCATCCCATCCATGCTGAAGCATCTGAGCATCGGCAATCATCAAGCAAAGATCGGGCAATTCGATGCGCAGGCGCCTGGCATCCTGCCGAAATCGTTTCCAAGAGGTGGTCAATTCCGTGACAAGGCTATGGTATATCCCCATGGCCGGCAAGACCCCCTTGCGAACCGGATGACGACGAAAGGCGCTGACAAGGCGCATGGCTTCAATGATCGACGCAAGGCGGAACTCTTCATCGGAATTCAACAGCTTGATCCGGCCAATCTCACGCAAATAAAGCCGCACCGGATCTTCCAATAACTCCGCCATGATATCCGGCCGGTGTTCATTGGTAAAGTCCTCCGATAAATCGGCGTCAGACTGGGAACCATCGAGTACGGACCCGGCAGGCATCTCCTCAGCCAAATCCAGCTTTTCATCAAGCGTTATCTTTTCCAGCGGCTCATCCACCTCCCCGGTATTTTGGGGTGATTTCTTCAAGGGCTGATCTTTTTTAGAAGACGAGCGCCGATGAGGTTTTCCCTGCCCATTGATCCTACTTTTTGTTGTCATACTGCCCTCTCACCCATCACAACATACTGGCGGCTTATTCCAATCGTTTCAAGGACATTTTACGATCAAGTTCATCTATCACGCGTTTCAATTTCGTTAGCTTTAACACTTCGCCCTGGTACAAAGTGGCGGTTTTCAAGTCGTCATTTTCCTGTGCGTCTTCCTGCAGGAACTTATATTGGATGATCTTTTCATTAGTGGCATCATCCCGAATCCGCTTTACGCCTCGCAGTAACTCGGCCAGCAATTTTTCCTCCAGCGAGTCCAATTTTACCGTTTGAGCCAACAACTCAGCCGAAAGACTGCGCAGCGATTCGGGCAGGGACTCGATCACAAAATCATGATGCTCGGTTTGGTCCTGTTCCACGGCTGCGTGAATGAGGTCAAACAGCAACTGATAATCCGTATAGTCAAAGTCCTCCGCCGACAAACGCGCCAACCCATATTGCTGAAGAAACCGATCCAAACGATAAAGCAGTTCCGGCTTGCGCAGCAGAACCGCGATGATATATTCTTCGACCTTCCGACTGGAGGATATGCTTACCGAGACATCCGGCGGCTCCGGGATATTAGCCTGTTTGACAGTTCTTGGCCGCCTCGTGCGCGGAGCCTGGGCTTGAGCGCCGGCCAAGGCGCCTTCATCCACTTTCAACATGCGCGCCAACTGCTGACGGTATGTATCGCGTTCGGGCGCATTGGGCAGGTCTTCGATCAGTGGAAGAATTTGTGAGGCGATCTGATTCTTCACTTTGGGATCTTTTAGGTCGCGTCCCACAGCCAGGGTTTCCATCACATGCGTCACAATCGGCTTGGCGTTTTCGATCAGCTGTTTCCATTCTTCGCGGCTGCGCGCCACAAGTTCATCCGGGTCCAAACCATCCGGCATCGAAGCAACCCGCAAATCAGCTTGTAAGCGTGCTTCGTTGCGAAGCAGTCCACGCGCGTCAAAGCCGAATTCGCCTTCGCGATCCATCGCAGAGCGGGCCGTATCCAGCCCATGCAAGACCGCTTTTTGTCCGGCAGTATCAGGATCAAGGGCCAGGACAATCCGACGCGTCGATTTCTTAAGCAGGCGCAATTGATCTTCGGTCAAGGCGGTGCCCATGGGCGAGACAACGTTCTCATAGCCCGCCTGATGCAAGGCAATCACATCCAGATAGCCTTCCACGATCACAGCCTGATCCACAGTCCGGATTGTCTTGCGGGCACGATCCAGTCCGTAAAGCAGGCGGCCCTTGGTGAATATGGGTGTTTCCGGCGAATTCAAAAACTTGGGGATGTCGGTTGGATCCACAATGCGGGCGCCAAAGCCGGCCATGCGTCCAGCCTCATCACGGATCGGGATCATGATGCGATGGCGGAAACGGTCATAGACTCGGGATTCGGAACTCGATGTGCGGGAGTCGGATTCGCGTTCTGTGGCAATCCCTGCATCTATTAAGTCCTGCTGGCTGTAGCCTTTGGCAGTGAAATGCTTGAGAGCCGCGTCCCAACTATTGGGCGCATACCCCAGCCCAAAAGCCTCGATGGTCGAATCCGTCAATGCACGCTTTTCATGCAAATAGGCCAGGACTTCCTTATGATCCAGAAGGTGATTTCGATAAAAGATGATTGCGTCTTCCAATAAATCACGAAGACGCTGGTAAGCCTCTTTTTGTACCGGCGTTTCGCGCTGGTAGGACTCGACTTTCACACCGGCACGATCAGCCAGCTTCTGAAGCGCATCCTTGAACTCAAGCCCCTCTTTCTTCATCAAGAACTTGAAGATGTCGCCGCCCTCGTTACATTCGCCAAAGCAGCGCCATGTGCCTGTGTCCGGCCAGACCACAAAGGCAGGCGTGCGCTTGTTGGTATGGAACGGACAAAAGCCGGTGTAGTTCCTGCCGGTCTTGCGCAGTTTGACACCCGCTTCGGTAACGAGGTCAACAATATCTATACGTGCTTTGATTTCATCCGTGGTGGACATATCTCAGGGAATTATACTGCTCATTGAAGGTTGAATATACAAACATTGAAATGCGGAGCATGGCTTTAGCAAAGTCGGGAAATCTTTAACGCGAATTACGCGAATTTACGAATGACGCGAATAAACTGTAGAGAAAATTGGCGGAATTAATATTACAGCGCAAGGTTGTTGTCTTCATTCGGGCGAGGAATGATCCCCCACCCCCGACCCCTCCCCAACAAGCGGGGAGGGGNNCTGACATTGCGCTGTAATGTTAACCCATGTGTGGAATGAGCATTCCAAAATATCCGATCCGCCAGGCAACTTTGGTAGACCCATAAAATGCGAAACCTTTCCGCAAATCCTACCTACAAATTTGGGGTTGTGTCATAATAAACACAACTTCGAGGAGGCACAAAATGATGAGACGACCTTTCGGTCGTCTCATCATTTTAGAAACCTTCCAACTTACTCAAATCTGCAACGCCGCCGGACAAGGCCGCAATCCTTTGCAATAAGCCGAGACGATTTTCCTTCAAGGCTTTGTCGTCGGCCATAACCAGGACTTTATCGAAAAATTCGGTGACAGATGGGATCATGGGAACAAAAGCGTTCAGGAAATCATCCACGCTTCCCACCTGGCGTGGAGCGGACTCCGCCTTTTCCAAAGCTTTGAACAACGACTCTTCCGACTTCTCGGCAAAGTCCTTGGGATTCACGATGAATGTTTGCTTCTGGTCACGCGTAATTCTCACGCAGCGCGCGAAGGCGGGCAGGATGGTTATCCAATCCTGACGCTCGACCCAGGCCTGCAATTGTTTGACCGCCTGTGCGGAGGCGGCAGGATTGGCAGATTGTTCAGCAAGCACGGCATCCACTACATCATACTTGTAGCCTGCATCCTTCAACACAACGCTCAAACGTCCGGCAATGAATTCCAACACCTGAGTCTTTACATTATCGCTCACGGCAATTGGCTGCAACTGCGCCGCTTTGTTCATCGCCTGACGCAGGTCAAATGAAATGTTATGTTCGATGAGGGGCTGGACAACACCGATGGCGGAGCGGCGTAAACCGAAGGGATCTTTGGCGCCGGTAGGAGCCAAGCCCGCGGCGAAGAGGCCGACGAGCGAATCAATGCGATCTGCCAGTACAACCGCAACGCCAAGCTTTGATCTCGGCACGGGCTGGTAGCCTTCGCCAATGGCAGCCGCTACTTCCGGTTTCTCGCCGGAGCGCAGGGCGTACTCGCGTCCGATAATGCCCTGGAGCGAGGTCATTTCGGTGACCATGTGGGTTACGAGATCAGCCTTCGCCAGGAAGACGGCACGCTGAAGGTCCGAAGCTTCGACATCATTCAGCGAAAGCATCGAAGCAAGCTCTGCGGAAAACTTCAACATGCGCTCGGACTTATCCAGCAACGAGCCAAGTTTGGTTTGGAAGATCAAGCCTGAAAGTTTGGGGCGGAATTCCTCCAATTTATGCTTCAAGTCTTCGCGCACAAAGAAGTTGGCGTCGGCAAAGCGCGCGCCCAAGACATGCTCATTGCCCTGGCGGACAAGGTCAATACCGAGATCGTCGCCGTTGCGGATGGCAATGAAGTTGGGAAGAAGACCCTCACCATCCCCTCTCCCAGCGGGAGAGGGGATGGGAGCAATGGGGAAGTAGCGCTGATGCTTCTTCATGACCGAGATCAAGACTTCACGCGGCAACTGCAAAAATTCTTCATTGAAACCGCCCATCACGGCGGTGGGCATTTCAACCAGGTTCGTTACTTCGGCCAATAAGCCATCTTCAAGGATGGCTTCACCACCGACCAGGGCCGCGGCCTGCTTGACCTGCTCCACGATGGAAGCCTTGCGCTCTGCGGTATCCAACACGATGCCCGATTCACGAACAATGTCAAAGTATTTATCCGCAGAGGCGATCTTGATTTCAGGTGAATCATACGGACGCAGGCCGCGCGTGTGATCCCCGGAAAGGACACCCGCATATTCAAACGGGATAACCTGGTCGCCAAGCAAAGCCACAAACCAGCGGATCGGACGCGAGAACGAAACGCCGCTTTCATTCCATTTCATGGATTTGTCAAACTTAATGCCCGCGACCAAGCCAGGCAAGGCTTCGGCTAAAACTTCAGGGGTCGAACGGCCAATTTGTTTGACAACCGCGAAGACATATTTGCCGCCGTTCTGTTCGCGGACTTGCAAATCCTTGGTGTCCACGCCGTTCTTTTTGGCAAAGCCCATGGCAGCCGGCGAAGCGAGGCCATTTTTATCAAAGGCCTTATCGGCAGGCGGACCCTTGACGAGGTCTTGGCGGTCGGGTTGGCGCGGGCTGAGATCCGCTATCGAAACAACAAGCCGGCGCGGAGTCGAGAAGACGCGCAGATCGCCATGTTCTAAATGAAGCTCAGCGAGCAAAGAAGGAATCCGTTCTTTAAGCTGGGCATGGGCGGAGTCCACGTCGGCGGCGGGAAGTTCCTCCACTCCTATCTCAAGGATGAAGGATGAAGGATGAAGGATGAATGAAGGATGAAGATTGTTTGTCGGCATAACGGCTTTGGTTTCAGCCTTCCGCCTTCCGCCTTCATCCTTTAAGAGTGGATATTCCAATTCCTTGCGTTGAGCAAGATAGCCCTCGGCGACACGACGGGCGAGTTCGCGCATACGGCGGAAGAAAGCCTGACGTTCGGTGACGCCAACCGCGCCGCGCGTATCGAGGGTGTTGAAGATGTGCGAGCATTTGAGAACGTAATCATGGGCGGGAAGAACCAGCCCCTGTGCGAGACAGGCTTCGGCTTCGCGCTCGAAGCGTTCGAAGACTTCACGCATGGCCTGCACATCGGCGACTTCAAAATAA
>PMLN01000189.1 GCA_003158885.1 Anaerolineae bacterium | reverse complement strand
CGCCTCGTTCCTCTCCCAATTTGGAAGAGGGACAGCGGGGGTAAGAGTGAAAAGGTGGTGTAAGAGACCACCGGCGTTCACAGTAATGGGAACGGCCAGGCAACCCCCGTCGGGAGCAAGGTCAAGCAGAGACAATGGAGCGGCCCGTTCCTTTTAGTCTCGGGTAGACTGCATAGATAGATGATCGCCGGAACAATCCGGCAGGGATGACACTCGCAGGAGCGTAAACCTGTGCGGCTTGTTTTACAAAATGCGGCTTATAGACCGGCCTGAGGCATTGTTTTGAAACCGTTCATCGAAGTTGATGATTATGCATGAACTCAACGCGGTACAAGGCCTGCTTGAAAAAGCCCTTCAAAAAGCGAAGGAAGCTCAAGCTGGGCGCATTACCCATTTATATCTTGTGGTTGGCGAGATTTCCGACTATACCGATGAATCCTTGCGGTTCCACTGGGATCGAGCCGGCAGGGGAACGCTCGCGCAGGGTGCGGTACTGCATTTCCGCCGCGTCCCGGCCGAAGTGCAGTGCATGAGCTGCTTTACGAAATATCGCCCAAAGGACGGCCGCCTCATTTGCCCGAATTGTGGGGGAGTGGGCGCCAGGATCATCGCCGGTGAAGAATTTTATATGGAGGCGCTTGATACGGAGTAAAGCGCGCACATGGCTCCATCGCCCTCACAAAAAATGGATTTCGGCTGACCCACTACAAATATCCGAATCAATATGAGGAGTTTGAACTATACCACCTGATGGATGACCCTCAGGAACTTCGGAATCTTTATTCGGCCAATCCATCCGAACTCCGCCTCTTGCAGGATGAGCTTATGCAGAAGATCGCGGATGTCAATCGCCCCTACGAAAGCAAATAAACGCATTATGCGCTGGCCGATCCGGCCGCTTTTAAATCCTTCAGGTTTAACTGTAATGAAGTTCGCCCGTTATATTCGTTTGATTCAAAGCTGTAGATCACATCCACGCGCGGAGGCAGGTGAGCTTGCATGCTTCCCAGGCGAAAACCGATGGCATCGTATGCCGTGCCGCGTTCATCTTCGAGCGTTAATTTGAGATGCCGGCCTTCTGCTCCAACCGTGCGTGACGATTTTACCTTCACATCGCGCGTGGCAAAGAGCGCACGGGGATTTCCATAGCCGGTCGGTTCGAAATAAGCGAGTTGCTTAAGTAGGTCAAAATTCAACTGTGGGAGCGGGATTTCCATATCTGCCGTCAGGGTGGGGCGCAGGTCTTTTCCGCTTAACTGCGCTTCGGCAATGGACTTCAAGCGGCTGACCAGTTCTGGAAGTTTTTCATTGCAGACCGTGAATCCTGCCGCAGCGGCATGCCCGCCGTGGCGTACCAGCAGGTCCGCGCATTGATCGAGCGCATCGGTGATGTGGAATTCGGGGATGGAGCGGCAGGAGCCGCGTGTTTCTTCCGGGCCTTTGGCCGCCACCACGGAAGGGCGGTAATGCGTTTCCGTCAGGCGCGAGGCGGCCAGGCCGATCACGCCGGCGTTGAATTCTGCGTCCACCGCAAAAAGCAGCAGCGGGTCGGCCTCCTCCGCTGTGGCGAGGGCTTCGGCTTTTTCCTGTATGACGCGTGTGAGCACCTGCCGCTGTCGATTTTGCATATCCAGTTGTTGGGCGAGTTGGCCTGCCAGCATAAAATCATCCGTGGTTAATAAATCCAATGCAGCCTTCGCGGATTCAAGCCTGCCCGCCGCGTTAAGACGCGGTCCAAGGATGAAACCGATCTGTTCCGCTGTGGTTTTGTCAATGGCCATCTCGGCCACATTGGCCAGGGAAAATAACCCCTGTCGTTTTGTTTCACGGATTTGCTTGAGGCCGCGCCGCACCAGCATGCGGTTTTCACCGGTCAATGGCGCCAGGTCGGCCACAGTGCCCAAGGCAACCAGGTCCAGCAATTCATTAAGCCTGAGCGCTGAGGGCTGAAAGCTGACCAGCGCCTCCGCCATCTTGTAGGCAATACCCACGCCGGCCAGGTCTTTATCGGCATAAAGATCGCCCGCTTGTTTTGGATTGATGATGGCAAAGGCCGGTGGCAATTCGTCGCTGGGGTGATGGTGGTCTGTAATGATCAAGTCCAGCCCGATATCTTGTGCATATTGGGCTTCCTTCTGCGAACGGATGCCGCAGTCCACTGTAATGACCAGTTTCACGCCATCCTTTTTCAGGTGATCGAGTGCCTCGTTATTGAGGCCGTAGCCTTCGTCGAACCGGTTTGGAATATAGCCGCGCACGTTGGCTTTGAACCCTCGCAGAGTTTGCAAAAGCAGTGCGGTGGCCGTGACGCCATCCACATCGTAATCGCCGTAAATCGCAATTGCCTCCCCGTGGTCGAGCGCGAAGCGGATGCGCTCGATTGCCGTTCCCATATTCTTCATTTGGAAAGGATCGGTTTCAAAATTGGCTTCAGCCTTGAGAAAAGCGCGCGCGCTTGCCTCGGTGGCATAGCCTCGGTTGAAGAGAATCTGCCGCAAAACCGGAGGAAACGCAGACAGGTTTTCATCCGCCTGTGGTGTGAGTTTGGGTTGTATCAGCCAGCGTTTGGATTGCATAATGCCTGATTATACGGGAGATTCGAGCCTTTATGTTCTTACCAGAGTTGCTTGACGAATCGGAGGTTTTGGAACGCGCCCGCCACATATGGGTTAATTCCGCCGATTTTCTATGGGTTATTCGCGGCATTCGTAAATTCGCATAATTCGCGTTAAGGGTATTCCCGACTTTGGTAAAGCCATGTTCGAGTCTTCAAGCAAAGTTGCGGTGTGGATAAAATCGTGGGCTAATTACTTTTTCAACACGGAGATCACAAGCGCTTTGCGTGCTTCGCGAAGTTCACGGAGAAAACAAAGGGGAAAATCTCTGCCTGCACTGGGCCGCAGGCACATGTGTGGACTCTGTGGTGAACGAATCAGAAGCCCACGAATTAGCCACTTTCGCAAAGTTGTTGCAAGCGTGACAACGTTGTATAATGGTTTAGGAGGACCGAACGATGATGGTTCTGAAGCGTTTCAGAACCGTAACGGCTGTTGCGAGTGACTCACATGTATACCCCACACCCCGATGAGAAAACATCTACCGTGATGATTTACTCCGGGAATGCTTTCATACATGGCGACCTGGTCACCAAGGAGAATGTGCGCGTCAGTATTTGGCTGAGGACACAGGGCGTGCCGAATTACATTCATTTGCTGAAAGCACAGGTATTGCTCCTTTACGGGACGCCGCCCAAGTCTGTTGCTTATAACGAACTCTTTTTCCCCGCTGCGGAGATCATCGCTTTTCATCTTGCGCCGCCTGTGGTCGATCCTCTGGACTACGATCCGAGGGAATCTAATCGCATCATGACGGAAGTTAATCTATTGCTTGGCACATTTATGGTTAAGGGCCGGCTTCGCATCTCGACCCAGACCGATTTTGCCACCAGCATCGAGGTTGGGCGCGCCACCTGGCTGTCCGTTTATGATGCCGATATCACGAATTCACTTCTGCCGCAGATGCTGCCCATCCATGTGCCGATGATGCTGGTTCGCCCTGAGGAAGTCTGCTTCGGGTTGTAGGTTTGCCTTCTATTCTGAATAACCGCACAGCGCCAGGGCGCGTGGGCCGGTATTGAGGCCGAGCACCGGGCCGGTGATGTTGATCAACAATTCCTTGGGCGCGTAAGTTTTCCGGATGCGTTCAGCGATGGCGTGCGCTTCGTCCGGGGCGTTGCCGTGCAGCACCGCGACATGGATCGGCTTCTCCGTTTGAATCTGCTCGAAGAAACGTTCGATCAAAACTTCGATGGATTTTTTGCGAGTTCGTGCCTGTGCGGAGGGTTCCACGGTCCCTGTCTGGTGGTTGATTTGCACCAGCGGCTTGATATCCAATAGGGTTCCTAGGAATTTTGTTGCACTGCCGATGCGCCCGCCGCGATGCAGATATTCCAGCGTATTCAGGCAGACGATCTGCACCAGTTTTTCGCGCACCTGATCGGCGGCCTTCATCATTTCCTGTATGTTTAAGCCCTTTTCGCGTCCGCGCGCCGCCGCCAGCACCTGCCAGCCGAGACTCATCGTCGGCCCTTTTGAGTCGATGACATACACGGGGACTTCCATCCGCTCGCCGACTTGTTTTGCCGCCTGGTAGGTTCCGCTCATGGCGGCGCTCACGGTAAATAGGATGATTTCCCTCGCCCCTTGCGAAATGGCGTCCTTGTATACCTTCTCGAATTCTGCCGGGCTGGGGAGGGTGGTGGTTGGCCTGACCGGGTCTTTTTCAATGCGCTCATAAAATTCCTGCGGTGTTATATCCACGCGGTCGCGAAAGGTTTTATCCCCCCAGATCACCAGTTCGGGAATGATGGTGATGCCGTATTGCTCGATCAGATCCTCGGGAATGTCGCAGGTGCTATCCGCCATCAGCGCAATTGAATTCTTAACCATATCCATGTACCTCTGCCAAAAGATTGATGTTTTTGCCCGACATCATAACACAGTCGTTTTGTGGCGATCCATGCAGATATTTCTTCATCACTGCCTGGGGAGATATCTACCTTGCGCGTACCAAAGCCGGTCAGCCTTTCACACCGGAGGATGTGGAAACGATGCGTTCCTTGGCGGACCAGGCTCTCTACAAAGCCAAACGCGCCGGCAAGGATTGCGTTCGATTCAGCTGTTCGGTGAAGCCGAAAAGAAAAGCGGCCGCCTGATTACAAATTATTGATCCTGCTCGTCGCGACGGCAGAACCGCATTTAACCCTGATTGAATTTTTTTGCCACGGATTGCCACAGATTTTCACGGATTCCGAGTTCCAATCNNTGGAGAACACCACGGTTGATTGTAATGCTACCATCGCGACTGGCTTGGTGTTCTTCCTATCTATGATAGCCCGTGAAAGGTTCGATGTTCGTGGGGAATATTTGATTCTTTTTCTGGCACGGAATAGCGATTTGTAGAGTTTATAGGGATCGTGCCATCAACAACTCATCATACATGGCGCCATTGGTAGATATTGCCTGCGGCTCCGTGCCATAAACTGTAAATCCACAGCGGGTATAACATCGGATCGCGGCGGTGTTGGTGCTTGTAACTCCCAGTTTGACGATCTTCATATCGTGGCTCTGCGCCCACTCGATGCAGGCTGCAATCAACTCATCAGCGATTTGCAAACCGCGCCAGTTCGGTCGAACGTAGACTCCTGCGATCGTTCCGCTGTGCTGGGTCTTTGGCGAATCACCTCGATAAATTCCACACGTTCCGACCAGTTCATTCTCATGGACGGCAAAATAGATCATATTCGTATCCCCAGCGCGTGCATTCTCTCGCTCCAAAATGTCATGGGCCGCTTTTCGTTTATATCATAATCCGCACTGAAAGCCTCGGGATGGTTGCGTAATGCTTCCAAACGCAGTTCGCGGTAAGCCTGGGCATCGCTTTCCTGCCCTTGACGTATGAGGATGGTTCCGCGCGGGGTTGTGATGGTTT
>PMLN01000099.1 GCA_003158885.1 Anaerolineae bacterium | reverse complement strand
AGTCCACACGGCAGTGGTGGATGTCCCCGATCCACGCGTGGATAAACTCTCAGCGATGTTCAAACCGAAGAAGACCATCTATGCCAAGGTGACTTATGCGGATATCGCCGGACTGGAAACCGGCACGGCCAAAACCGGAATTTCAGGGCAGCTGCTGAACCAACTCACACAAATGGACGGTTTCATCCTCGTCGTGCGCGCCTTTGCGGATGATAACGTTCTTCATCCCTCAGGGAGCGTGAATGCGCCGCGCGATGTCGAAACGATGTTGAGCGAACTTCTGCTCAACGATCTGATCGCGGTCGAACGCAAGCTGGAACGCTTGACCGAGGAACGAAAAAAGGGCGGCACGGATAAGGTTCTGAATGAACGTCAAACCGTTTTATTCACGCGTCTGCATGAAGCATTGAACTCAAGCACACCGCTCCGAAAACTGGAATTCAATGATGAAGAGTCTCGTGAGTTGGCTTCATTTGGATTGCTCACGCGCAAACCCATTTTGACTGTGTTCAATTTGGATGAGAGTCAATCCGCACCGATAACGCAACTCGACCATCCCTCCGTGGCATTGATGGGCAGACTCGAAATGGAAATCGCGCAATTGAGTCCGGACGATGCGGCAATTTTCATGAAAGAATACGGCATCGAAGAACTCAGCTTGAGCAAGATGATCAAACTCTCATATGACTTGCTGCAATTGCAATCGTTCTTCACGGTCGGCGAAGACGAAGTGCGCGCCTGGACGACGCGGCGCGGCGCGCCGGCAGTCGAAGCGGCAGGCGAAATCCACACCGACATACAACGCGGCTTTGTGCGCGCGGAGGTGGTGGCTTGTGAGGATTTGCTTTCCCTCGGCGGCATGAGCGAAGCCAAAACCAAAGGCAAACTGAGACTGGAAGGAAAAGAATATATCGTAAAGGATGGGGATATTATGCATATCAGATTCAATATTTAGCAATCAAGTAATTCATCCTCAAAACAGTGTAAAATGTGATTATGAAGTTCGAGTGGGATCCGGCAAAAGCCGCAAGCAATGTTCGCAAACATGGCATCAGCTTTGATGAAGCTGTTACTGTTTTCAGAGACCCACTCGCATTTATTTTCGATGATGTAACACACTCGGAAACAGAACACCGTGAAATCATTATTGGCACATCTGCTTTGAGACGGATGATTTTGGTATGCTTCGTGGAAAGACTTGAAGATGTTGTTCGTATTATCAATGCGCGTCCAGCGACGCGTCAGGAAATAAAAGACTATGAAGAAAATGCCCGCAACCAAATCCAATAAAGTCCAAGAAATGGCTTCTGAATATCGTTTTGATTATCGAAAAGCGAAGCCGAATCGTTTTGCCGCGCACATGAAAGATGAACCTTTGATCGTCATGATTGAGCCGGATGTTGCAAAAGTTTTTACATCGTCAGAACAGGTGAATAAAGCGTTACGCGCATTGATTTCAGCTATACCAGAAAAGAAAGCGGCAGCTAGCAAATAACATGAAAAGAATATCTCGTGAAGGACGGAGATATTATGCATATCCGATTTAATGTATGATGATATTGTCAACTGCGGAAGGTTTTTGTAAGCTAGACGTGGAGGTGTGAGATGTTAACCGTCTCTGTAAAAATTGATCGTTCTGTTGATCAAGTATGGGGTTATTTCGTCACGCCAAGTAATTGGATCAAATGGTATGGCGGAGTTAAGGAAGTAGTTCCCGGCTGGAAAACAGGCGCCAAGATTATTTGGGCGTCAGGTTCCGGTTCACCGCTCACAAAAGTTATCCCTGGCAAAGAAATTTGCATGTCAGGCGGATGGATGGACGTTACCTACAAATTTAATGCCGAAGGGAACGCGGCAACAATTGTGGAATTGGTTGAATCAGACCCTAAAGGAGGTGCGTCTTTCACCGATGGCGGGGCTGCAAACGAAGCTCGATGGGAAAGACAACTTCAGAAACTGAAGGAATGCATCGAAGATGAGATTGAGCCCGAAGCCACACATCTGGCCAACGATGAAAAAGCAACACAAATTTCGGGCAAGAACAATGTATCCAGTCCAAATGAGTGGGAAAAATTCTTTGGAGATAAATTCCGTAAAGCCTTGGCTGTTGCGTTTTTAATTACAGCGACAGGAACTTTACCCCTAGTAATAGTTGGAGGCAATATTCTCACAGACGACCTTAAAGCTGAGCCTAATGCGGTGATACCTTTGGGAGCGGTCCTTTTAATCGCCGGGCTGCTTTTTGCGTTGGCTTTCCCAATCCTCGGCTACTTACTTGCCTTCAAATTACGAAGGTTCGATTTTAAACCAGCAAATCTCTACATAAACTATATGAGCTTTGCTTTGGCAGGTGCCCTGGTAACGGTGGGCTTGTTTTATATCGCGGATGAGTTTGTACAATTCATAGCTCTTTTGACGGTTGTGGTACTTTTGATTACAGCTTCGGTGAATGGGTACAAACTTGCGGTTAAATCTCTTACTGCCAATAGGTCCAAGCCGCTCAGTGCTGCCACATCAACCACTGTCCCGCAAGCAAATGTTCAATCCCAGGCGGATGGCATGTTTGACGAAAATAAAAGAAGCCCTGAAATTGAATTGGAGCTCAAAGCAGATTTTGGGATCACTATCACCAAAGACGGTTTCAATCTTGATTCGGACCGTCTCGACACAGGTGCATCGCAGTTAACTACGGCCGATGAATGTCTGGGGGTACTCCAGAACTTACAAAAAAGGTCGCCTTTCACACTGGTCTGCGTCTGCATAACAAGCAGTAGCAAGATTTATTTTGTCTGCAACACAAAACCTAAGCACATAGCTGTGCTCAGCGGACTCAATGGCGGTGGAGATATTGCACTTTTCGATATCGCCTTGGGTGGAAAGCGAGTAGTTATCTACAGGGGTCTTTACCTGCTCAAGATGCCCTAACCAAATTGCCCCGCATTTTTGCGTCGAAAGCTGACCAAAGGTGCGGGGAAAATATTCGGATTACTTTAGCCGTCTCCACAATTTATTGACTTCCAAAATCCACCGTGTAATAACTTCCATACGTGCTGTTTGAAACATATGCATATCCCCCGCTCATCTCGTGACACCTGTATTCAAAATCGCATCGTGATGAACGGAATCATTTGTCCTACACTTGAAAGTTCCTCACAAATTACCATTCCCAAGACAGAGACGTTATATGCATCAATTTAACATATAATAGTATCGCGGATACCGAGGGCGTCCGCACCGATCTTGAAAGGAGGACACCATGTTCACAAAATTTAGAAAGCCGGGGGCAATCCTGCTTNNACAGCCATGTCCCTGCAAATGACCCAGGTGGCGCTGAACTCGGGACAAAACCCGGTACAGCCGGCTCCCACCTCTCCGCCTGCACCCCAACCGACTAATCCTCCCTCCGTGGCCACCGCGGTTCCACCGACGCCCACATCGGATGTGGAAGCCAGGATCAAGTCAGCTAAGATTTTGGTCTACGAGAACACGGATGAACGCGGGATTGGCATGTGGGTCAAGGGCGCGCTGCAGGGAATGGGGTTGAGCTATACCGATGTTGGCTCCTATAGCGGGCACTTCATGGAATACCTGAACTCAGGCATCATTTACGATCTGGTCATCGTGGATGCGGAGGATAAGGATGTCATCTCCGGCGAGTTTTGGGATGTAATCAACACCCGCCTCGCACGCGATAAGGTTGCTTTGATCGCGGAAGTGTGGTACCTGGAGAGGGAATCCATCGGACCGATCGGCAACATCCTGGAAGGCTGTGGGATTCGCTACGTAAAGCCCATGCCGCTGGACGATTCGATCTATTGGTGGACGCCCATCCACCCCGTTTTTAATGAGCCAAATGTTGTGCTCCCACTCATCCACTACAACCGCTATTGGGCCAATGGCGCCGGTGATAAGATCGAGCTTGCAAGCGGCGGAGATGCAACCCTGCTGGCAGGTTCATCCGCCAATCCATCGAACGATGAGGGTGTGCTGGCATCCTGCTATCACGGGCGGGTCATCATCCAGACTTTTTCCGACCACGACTATCACCAGGCGGATATCATCGCATTATGGCAAAATTACATCCACTATACATTGAAAAACCATTTTGCAGTTACCCCATAAGCAACGTCAAGCGCAAAACATAAAGAGCGGCTGATCTGTGCCGCTCTTTATGTTTTATTGACTTCCAAAATCCACAGTGTAATAACTTCCATACGTGCTGTTTTAAACATACGCATATATCCCTGCGTCCTCTGGGAGGGACGGCATGGCATGTCAAAGCCTCTACTCACGATTCAGATGCTTCTGAATGCGATTCAGATCAATCTGTAGTTGATTCAGACGCGCATGAATGCGATTCAGAGCTGACTGCGGACGATTCAGATACGTCTGCGAAGGATTCAGATTAGGCAGCGAGCCTTAACGCGTCCGGTCATTCGCTTCCAAAATCCACTGTGTAATATCCTCCATCAGAGCCATTTGCAACATACGCATATCCCCCACCCATCTCGGTGACGCCGGCATTCAGAATCGCATCGTGATGAACCGGATCATTCATCCACCAGTTGAAGGCACCTTGTGGAGAACCGCCTCCATAAATGATCTCAAGGTAATTGACCGGATTATAACCAGCCGCGACAATGCGTTGATCAATCGTCGAGCCATTGGAACCGGTGTGGCTCAATAAACTATGACAGGCCATATCCACGCTGTGACCTTGCGCGGCGGCAGTCAATTGCGAATTGATTGAGAGTTTACTCAAACTCGCCTGTGTCCGCGCAGTATTGATCAGGCTTTCAATCTGACTGGTATAGGATGCGCTGGTCGTATAATTACACTCCGCGGGACTTATTGGTTGACCCACCAACGTGCCATTGGATGGCGTTGCCATAAACGGAGTAAAGGTTGGAACATTACCGATGATGATCTTGACCCAAAAGTTTTTATAGATGCCTATCGGAATGGGTTTGCCATTCTGATCATTCAACACGAAATAACCGGCATAAGAGTTATACGCAGTGGGCGCAGTCAACTTTACTGAAATATCCACAGTCGCGCCTGAAGCCGTGGTTGGAACCGGTACAGAATCCGGCGCGCCCATTCGGTCGCCGGATGCAAACACCACCGTGTATCCCGTCCAGGTGCAAGTGCCGCTATTTTCAAAACGCCACGTTTTTGTAAATGACGCCCCGGGAGCGATATATGTGTTATCGAGTATGGTCACATCTTGAAGCATAACCGCCCGTTCCTTGCAAGCCGCGAGTGTTGGATTAACGGTCGCCGTGATGGAGGTGGGCGAGGGTGTCGCTGGACGCGGAAAGGGTGTGTGGGTGACCGGCAGGGTGGCAGTCAGGAAAAAAGGCGTGGGACTGGCCTCGTTCGATGAAACCGAAATACTGCAGGCGGTCAGGGTTAATATCAGGAGCAGGGAAGTCAAAGCGAATTTTCGCATGGATTGATTCCAAAACAAATTGATTTTTAAACCGGCTGTGGAAGATTTTTCGGCTTGGCAAAGTCAACCACATAATCAGTACTTCACGGAAGGGCTTGAACAAGGTTAACTTGGTTCCGACCACGGAGATCAGGAACCATTTCCAAGCCCACCGTCAAGGTTACTCGAACAATCCAATCTGAGCAAGTTCTGAACGCTTTTGGGACCTTATAGGTGAAATCCTTGTTTTTTGTGCAAAAATTTTGCCTGTTTGGTTTCGGCTTGTCCGAGTTAGGTCGCATGCAGCAAACGTATCGGCTTTTTGCCTTCCCGTCAACCTCCCGGTTTTGCGTAAGTCCTAACTTTCCGAAACAAGTATAATCTGTAAAGCTAATCATCATTACTTTGTGGAGCTTCCCATGTTATCTGACATCCAGGAACAAATCGAACGTCGACGCGAGCGCGCCCGCGCAGAAATTCTCAAGATTGCCAACAAAGGCAGTCATCCCATTTTTAGTTTATTCGAAGTCAGTTCCGTTTCGGGTCGCGCCTACCGCGTTGAGATTTGTTCGTTGGATGAATTGTAAAATTCCTGCACCTGTCCCGATTACAAAAGCAACCTGATCGGCACGTGCAAACACATCGAAGGCGTGCTGATTTCGCTTGAAAAAGAACACGGAAAGAAACTCGAGAAACTCGCGGAGCAACGTCCGCGCGGGACTCAAATCTATCTGCATCACGCGCTGGATGTGGCCGTACGCGTCGCCCTGCCCCTGCCCGACCGCACCCCATCCAGGATTTGCTCACCCGCTACTTCGACCCCTCCGGGCTTTTGGTTGGCGCACCGCTTCAAACCCTGCCTTCGCTCCTGTCCGCCATTGAGTCGCTTCCAACGCACGACCATTCTCTCGTTCAAATTTTGATTATGCTCACTTCCTCCCGATTTCGCTCATCAACAGGCACAAAATGACTCGCCTGCTCCTCGCTCCCGCTGGACACGGCAAGACTCAATTTGTCATTGAGCAAATCCGCGCAACTCTTGCGAGCGAGCCGCTTTCTCCTGTCATCGTCATTGTGCCGAATTCCATTCAGGCCGCTGGTTTTCGCCAGCGGCTTTGCGCGTCGGGCGGCGCGCTGGGCGTGGACGTCCACACCTTTCACACGCTCTACGCAGAACTGCTGACCCGCGCGGGACAACCCATCCCGCTCCTGCTCGACCCCGTGCGGATTCGCCTCCTGCGCGGCATCGTGGATGAACTATGCGAACGCGGCGCGATGACTCACTTCGCGGCCTTGCGCGACAAACCCGGATTCATTGCCCTGCTCCGCAACACTATTGAGGAACTCAAACGCGCCCGCGTCACCCCTGACCTGTTTGCGGATTCCGTTAAAGGACTCGGCGCGCGGCTGGAGGAGATTGCCCTGGTTTACTCCGCCTACCAGGATTGGCTGCAAAAAGAAAACTGGGCGGACAACGAAGGACGCGGCTGGCTGGCGACGATTGCGCTCGAATCAAATCCCGACCTCGGAACGGATACCCGTTACTTAGCCGTCTCTGGCTTCGACGAATTCAACCCCACGCAACTGGCGGTTCTTTCGCTTTTGGCCAAGCGCGCCAAGGAGACTGTCATTACATTAACGGGCGATATCCAAAATCCGAATCGCGCCGCACACCATCGTTTTCACCGCGCACAACAAGCGATTATTTCCAGCCTGAATATCCAACCGGAAGCAATGGATTCATCGTCCATGCTTTCAGCGGGTATTGCGAATCTGGAAGCGTCGTTATTTGATCCGTCGCAGACTTCCGAAGTCTCCGAGACTTCGGAAGTCTCATTCATCGAGGCTCAAACCCGCGCGGTGGAAGCCCGCGCCGCGTTGCGATGGGTAAAGGCGCGCGTCGTGTGCGATGGGATGAAATTGTCGGACGTAGCCATCCTGGCGCGTAACCTGGAGCCATATCATTCCTTCCTCGAAGAGATTGCCGCTGAGTTTGGGATTCCCCTTCACATTGTGGGCGGACGACCGCTGAATGAAAATCCCGCCATTGCCGCGCTGCTAGCGCTTCTTTCATTGCCTGCCGAAGATTGGACTCGCCGCGCGTTGATTGAGTCGTGGCGCAGTCCGTATTTTGATTTTAGCGGACAGGGAATTGACTCCACCTCTGCCGCGAGATTGGATGAGATTTCGCGGTTTGGCCGCGTCTCGAAGGGACTGTCCCAGTGGCGCGAAGCCTTTGAGATGTGGAAGAAACGGAAGGTGATGGAGTTTGATGAAGACCTTCCTTTGGAGAAAACGGAGTCGAAAGTCTCCAGACTTTCGAGTATCCAAAGTCGGGAGACTTTCGAGTCCGCGTTCAACTCCTTCGTTGACCTGCTCACCCCGCCCCAGCGCGCTTCGATAAAAGAGTATGTGGCTTTCGTTGAAGCGTTGATTGGCGACGATACGACTTCGCCTGCTGAAAACGGACTGAATGTTGTCGTGAATGCCCGTGCGAATCAATCCACAGCGGAACGCGACGTTGCGGCGTTGCGCACGTTCAAGGATGTTTTGCGCGGTCTGGTTCTGGCGGAATCCGTTTTGGACAATGATTCGCTGGAGTATATCGAGTTTTACACAGATTTGCGCGGGGCAGTTGAATCTGCAACGTTTACCGTTCCTGCTGAGTCAGGAGTGTTTATCGCCTCCGCGTTGGATGGACGCGGATTGTCGTTCGAGACAGTCGTTTTGATGGGACTCTCCGATGGCGAATTCCCGAAGCAGGAACGCGAGGATATTTTATTGCGCGAGTCTGACCGCGCCGCGCTACATCTCGAAACAAAATTGCACGGCGACGAAGCGACGTTTTTCTATCAGGCCATCACGCGCGGACGGCAAAAGCTTTTGCTCACGCGTCCGTATCTCGCGGATGACGGGCAGGCGTGGGAGGCGTCCCCGTTTTGGGCGGAGATTCACCGATTAAACGGCGCCCCGCCCATAGTCCGCGCGCGAGGCGATGTCTGTTTGGCGGATTCGGCGGAGGCGGCGTCAAAGGTCGAATGGGTAGAATCCGCCCGGGAGTTCGACATCCACATCAAAAACGGAATCGAGGTTTTGCGGGCGCGGACGAGTCTGAAGGCGAAGGGAATGTACGAAGGCGAGTTGTTTGACTTGAGCGAACGCTTTGGCGCAGGACAGGGTTGGAGCGCGAGCCGACTCGAAAGTTATGGGACTTGCCCGTTCGAGTTTTTTGTCGCGTACGCGCTGGAGTTGGAGCCGCGTGTGGAGGCCGAGGAGGGATTCGATGTGCGTATGCTCGGCTCGATGTTGCACAAGATTTTGGAAGAGGTATACAGCGGCGTTGAGTTGACAATAGCGGCCGGGAAGGTTTTTGCGGGCGCGCCCGAAGAATATGGTTTTCGCCCGACGGTGTTGTGGACTCAACAACAGGCGGAGTTGTTGCGCGCGTTGGAAAAGACGATTGAGGAGTTGAATAGAATTTCGCATGGATTCACGCCGAAACAAATGGAGGCGCGTTTTGGGATGGGCAAGCCCGCGCTGGTGTTGAACACTTCGGCGGGCGAGGTGCGACTGCACGGGTACATTGACCGACTCGACGCCGCGCCGGATGGGACATTGCGCGTGATTGATTACAAAGCGGGAAGCACGGCGATTTCGGCGATCCACCTGAAAGAGGGACGCAGGCTGCAACTGCCGATTTATGCTCTGGCTGCGCGTGAGGCGTTGGGACTTGGCGAAGTGTCGAGCGGATTTTATTGGCACATCCAAAAGGCAGAAGCGAGCAGTTTGAAATTGGAGAAGTTCGAAGGCGGGGTGAAGGCCGCATTCGAGGTCGCGGTGGCGCATATTGGAAAGCATGTGACTGGAATCCGTGCGGGGCATTTCGAGCCGAAAGCGCCTGAGGAGGGATGTCCGAGTTATTGCCCCGCCGCTAATTTTTGTTGGAGATTCAAGAAAGGATTTTGATTATGCCCTACACATCGTTTCACGCCTACTTTCGAGAAATTGCCGAACAAGAGACGCGCACGATGACCATTCTCCGCGAGGATGCCGACATTCCCAAAGGTTCCTACGGCTTGCTTGAAATGTACTGCGACGACGAAAATTGCGATTGTCGGCGCGTGTTTTTCGAAGTCCATGATTGGGAGCATGGAAAATCTTTGGCGTATATCGCTTGTGGGTGGGAAAGCGCAGAGTTTTATCGCAAGTGGTTAAGAAGAGATGACCCTGAAACAATTCGGGAATTAAAAGGCCCGGCCTTGAACATTGGCAGCCCGCAATCCAAGTTTGCTCCTGCCTTTTTGGATCTCATACGCGACGCGATTTTGAATGACCCGCTCTACATTGCCAGACTCAAACGTCATTATCAGATGTTCAAGGAAAAAGTCGACCCGAAACACTTTCGAAAACCGGGCGCGGCAGAACATGTTGACATTGCAAAACTAAAATCCAAAAAACGCAAGCGCCGCTGATAACTCGATGACTTTACTTTCTCAATACTCCTTCAAAGGCAACCAGGAAAAAGCCGTCACCGATTCGGCGACTGCCATCGCGGTTACCGCTGGCGCGGGTTCAGGGAAAACCCTCTCACTGGTGGGACGTTACCTGCATTTGCTCGAACAAGGCTACCCGCTGCGCTCCATCCTTGCCATCACCTTCACCGAAAAAGCTGCGCGTGAAATGCGCTCAAGAATTCGCAACGCGCTTACTCAAATTTCACAAGAGGAATTAACTGCGAAGGCCGCCAGGAACGCGAAGGAAGAGCAATTTAATCCTGGCGAACTTAGCGTGATTCGCAGTTTAAATATTGACTCCGCCCGCATCGGCACCATCCACAGCCTGTGCGCCGAAATCCTGCGCGGCCACCCCGCCGAGGCTGGACTCGACCCGGCCTTTGAAGTCCTCGAAGAGGGATTGTCCGCCGCGTTGCAGGCCGAGGCGATTGAATCCGCGCTGGCATGGGCTTCCACAGATGAGCAGTCCGCCGTACTGTTTGGCATATTCAAGGAAAACGAACTGCGACAGATTCTCGACGCGTTGATGAGCCGCAGGCTGGACGTTTCCCCTCTCCCGGAATTGGGAGAGGGGTTAGGGGTAAGGGCGCAATTTTCCGCAACTCTTAACACCTACCTCGCAACCCACCTCGATTCCGAATTATGGCTGGATTGTTTTTCTGTTCTCAACAATCAGCATTCCACCTCCCCCGAAGACAAACTCGAAATCGCGCGCCAATCCGTCCTCTCGCGCTGGACTGAAACCCAATCCGCCCGCGCCTCCCAAAACTGGGACGCGGTTCTTTCAAGTCTTGCCGCGCTCCGCAAAGCCATCTCCACGCAGGGACAAAAGAATAACTGGGGCGACATTGAAACTCTCCGCGCAGCGATGAAAAACTTGCGCGACATCTACGAAGAACACCTCAAATTCCTCGCCGAAAAATCCAGCTTTGCGCTGGACGAACAACTTGCCGCGCACTTACCCATCGTCCATCGTCTCCTTGACCAAACTCAACTCGAATATCAATCCCGCAAAGATGAACGCCAATCCCTCGACTTCGACGACCTCGAAGGTCTGACCGCGCGCCTGCTGACCGACCATCCCGAAGTCCGCACCCAAATTCAATCCGAACTGCGCGCCGTTCTCGTGGACGAATTCCAGGACACCAACGACCGCCAGCTTCAAATTGTTTACGCGTTGACTGGATTCAATCACCAATTACAAATTGCCAATTACCAATTGCCTGTTGACCTCTTCATCGTCGGCGACTCCAAACAATCCATCTACCGCTTCCGTTCCGCCGACGTGACCGTCTTCCGCCAGGTTCAATCGGATATCCGCGCCTCGGGCGGCGAACTGATTGACCTCGACCTCACCTTTCGCGCTCATAAGCCTCTGCTCGAAGCGCTCAACGCTTTGCTGGCCCCCATCCTCGGCGAGACCGATGACCCCGCGCGTCCGTACGCCGTTCCCTTCGCACCGCTGCGCGCCTATCGCCAGAATCCTGAACGCGAAAATATCCAACCGCCCTTCATCGAATTCCACCTCGGCCTCGGCGAATCTGCTGAAGAAGGAAGGCAATCCGCCGCGCAAGCCCTCGCCAGCCGCCTGCGCGAACTTCATCAAAACGAAGGCTTCGCCTGGGGCGACATGGCGCTTCTCTTCCGTTCCTCCACCGCCTATGCCGTCTATGAAAACGCACTCGAAGCCGCAAACATTCCCTTCGTCACCGTTGCGGGACGCGGCTTCTACGACCGCCCCGAAATCCGCGACATCCTCAATGCCCTCGCCGCTATCGCCGACCCCACCGACGATCTCGCCCTCGTCGGCCTCCTCCGCTCCCCCGCCTTCGCCCTCCCCGACGCGGAAATCTACAAACTACGTTTCCCTCCTCAATCAAGCGCTCGTGCTAAATTCGTTGACAGCCTCCGTAATTCAATTCCTAATTCAGCATTCCTAATTCATAATTTATCCATCCTCGAAGAACTCCACTCCCTCTCCTCCCGCGCCCCCGCCGCTGCCGTCCTCAAACGTTTCCTCGACCTCACCCATTACCGCGCCATCCTCGCCTCCGACCCCAACGGTGCGCGCATGATTCGCAACGTTGAAAAACTTCTCGCCGACGCACACCGCTCGCGCTTCGTCAACCTCACCGACTTCCTCGCCTACGTCCAGACCCTTCGCGATGTTGGCCTGCGCGAAGGCGAAGCCCCCGCCGACTCCTCCAACGCGGGCGCCGTCCAACTAATGACCGTCCACAAAGCCAAAGGACTTGAATTCCCCCTCACCGTCCTTGCTGACGCGGCTTACGAACATCGCGGCAACTCCAACAAAATTCTCCTCTCGAACACCCTTCTCCTCGATCTGCGCGACGAAGACGATTTCCATTCCACCGCCTGGCAATTTGCCTCCCGCCTCGAAGACGACCGCGCCGAAGCCGAAGACAACCGCCTGCTCTACGTCGCCGCCACACGTGCCAAAGAAAAACTGCTCATCAGTGGTCACGTCAAACTCAAAAAAGATAATACGCTCTCCCTCGCGGGCTGGCTCGGAAAATTTTCTTTTTTGGAGAGGTCTACGCCTGATGCTTTCCCGCTAAACGAGGAGGGTCTGGCCGCCGCGCTTTATCCTTTCTCACCAGCCGAGGATCTTTCCGCCCGTCAGCCTGATTCACCATCTCAAGCCGAATCTCCGCGCGCATCTGATCTCATCGAACCCCTCGTCCCAGCATCTTCCGCTAGCGAAGAAAAACTCCGCGCCATCGAATCCGACCCGCCGCAGCGCGTCTGGCGCATCGTCTCGAAAACCAAAACTCCGCGCGCCCCCGCCTGGCTGGTCGGACGCCTTGTCCATGAAGCCATCCGCCGCTGGCATTTTCCCAACGATGATTTTGAAAATTTCCTGAAACCTTTTGCCCTTGAAGCAGGACTCACCGACCCCAAAGAAATTCACGCCGCCATCCAGGAATCCCGCCGATTACTGGAACGCCTGCGCGTCCAGCCCCTCTTCAAAGAATTGGACTCCGCCGAACGCCACCACGAAGTCCGCTACGATTTGCCCGACGGACGCGGCATCATGGATTTGCTCTATCGCACCGCCGACGGTTGGTTTATCATAGACTTCAAAACCGACGAAGTGCGAAGCGAGTCCGAAGCGCGTGAAACCATCAGCCGCGCACAGTACGACCGTCAGGTGGCGCGTTATGCCCAGGCTGTGGCGACCCTGCTCAAAGTCCAGGCGAAGGCGCGGCTCGTCTTCCTCAACGCGAAGAATAATCCCGTCATTTTCGATTTGTAAGGAGAATCCCATGCCCATTCCAACATCCATCTACCAAATCAAAGTCACGCTGAACGATTCCAAACCTCCCATCTGGCGCAGAATTTTAGCGGCAGACACAACCACGTTGATTCAACTGCACGATATTTTGCAAATCGTCATGGGCTGGACAAACAGCCACCTTCATATGTTCACCATCAACGGACAAATCTATGGCGATCCCGAAGATGATGAGTTTGGGGATATGGGAACAAAAGACGAATCGCGCTTCAAGTTGAAGCAACTCATTGAGCGTGAAGGCTTTAAGTTTCGTTATGAATATGACTTTGGAGATAGCTGGCTGCATAATCTAGTGGTGGAAAAAATCCTGCCCGCAGAAAAGGGTATGCATTATCCGGTTTGCGTCACAGGCAAACGCGGCTGCCCGCCCGAAGATGTAGGCGGCGTCTGGGGCTATGAAGATTTCCTGAAAGTTATCTCCAGCCCCAAGAATCCCGAACACGAAGAAATGATGGAGTGGGTTGGCGGCAATTTCGACTCCGAGCGCTTCGACCTTGATGCAGTGAACAAGATTTTGCGCCACTCGGGCAATCGCAAGGAGTTGAATGAACAAGATTATTTTCAACCGGAGGCGGCAGGTGAAGAGATTCTTGCGAATATAGCTGTCTGGGCAAGCGCACTGGATAAAGAGCAAATCCACTTGATCGAGTCGCTGGCTGTGCGTCGGGATATGGTCACGTTTTTATCCTACTTGAATGACAACCGCGTTGTCGGCACGCAATCCACGGGCAACCTGCCGCTCAAAGCCGTGCGTGAGGTTTGCGCCAAATTCGTCAAGCCGCCTGTGCTTGATGAAAAACTTGGGGACAAGGTTTATAAACCACGGAGTGAAGATGATGTCTGGCCGTTATTTTTCCTTCATGTGCTTGCCAAGACAAGCGGACTGGTAACTGGTGGACAAGCCCGTACGTGGAAAGTAACACCGCCAGGCAAGGTTTTTTTGAATGCCATTGCGCCGATCCAACTTGGCTTTATGCTTGATGTTTGGTGGCATTATGAGGATTGGAGAATCGCGTTTCCTGTTTCGGGATTAGCACAAGGCTTGCCGTTCGATTTCGGAAAAATTACCCTGAAACGTCTGCTGGAATTGCCCGTGGGAAAACCGGTTTCTTATGAATCCTTTGCCGACCAATTGATCGAGGAGACTCGCTTCACTTGGCTAAGCCCAGATCAAATTTTTGTGAACGATACCATGCGTTCAGCCATTGAGCGTATGGTGATATATCCCCTGGCTGATTTTGGCATCCTGGAATACGAGCATAAGGAAAAAACAAGCGCTGGGTATAAGTCAAAGTATCTTGCTGAAATCAGCCTGACCCCAATTGGGAAAGGATTGCTGGGAACCCTGTAACGAGATTTTTTATATTGGAGTAAGCGAAGTGGATCTGAAAGTCTTCATCACCCACCAGGATTCAACCTGTGACGAGTGCGGCGAACCTTTAGGACAGGGTGCGTGGATCACGCGGGTCGAAGGGAAAGGTGCGCTCTGCCTCTCATGTGCCGATCTGGACCATCTCATCTTCCTGCCATCGGGCGATGCGGCGCTGACCCGACGCTCAGGCGAATATTCCACACTGTCCGCGGTGGTCCTGAAATGGAGCCGCGCCCGCAAACGCTATGAACGGCAGGGCTTGCTGGTGGAAGATGCCGCACTCCAGCGCGCCGAGCAGGAATGTTTGGATGACGCCGATGCGCGCGCCCGTCGAAATGAGCGCCAGGCCGAACGCCGCGCGGAACTGGATCAGGAATATATGTCCCGCTTTGCAAAACGGGTGAGCGAATTATTTCCTAATTGTCCCGCCGGGCGCGAGCAGGTCATCGCCGAGCATGCCTGTCAGAAATACAGCGGACGGGTGGGACGTTCCGCAGGCGCAAAAAGCATGGACGATAAATTCATCCTGCTGGCGGTCGTTGCCCATATCCGCCACGCCGAGACGAATTATGATGATTTGCTGGCGCGGGGATTGGATCGATTGTCGGCGCGAAATGAAGTAGACGATAAGATTGATGAGATTTTGGCGCGTTGGGCGACAGAGTGATTTTTATAAATTTAAAACAGACTCGGCTGGCTGGGCTGGAGCGGGAGGCTCGCGGCCTTCTCCTTGAGAAGAGAAGCCGACGCAGGCATGTGCAAAGTATGACGCAAATAAAAATGCCCTGCCAGATTTTCTGGCAGGGCAAAATGGTTTTCTATCGGTTATGCTGCTACTGCAGGCCGGAATTTATACCCGTATACGATGATGCCTCTTTCATCGCCATCATTGCGCATCCGGCGTGTCACCATCTCAACGGGCATGCCGATCTCAACGGGCTGGTCGCCGAAATCGGTCAATTGTGCGGTGATCATCGGTCCCTCTTTGAGTTTGACAAGCGCCACCGTATAGGGCGCATTGGCATCATAGCCGCTGGGGGCCTCATAGATTGTGGTGTACGAATAAACTTCGCCTTTTCCGCTAAATGTATAGAGTTCTTTCGCTTCGTCGCCGCAATTCGGGCAGACATCGCGCGGTGGAAAAATTTTATGGTTGCAATGAGGACAGACTTCACCTACCAATGAATATCGTTGTTGTTTAAGCCGCCAGTGTCTTGGGATTTCCATTCTCAGATTCCTTTCTTCAAGNNGACTCTCAAACCCTATCAGGCTTGAATCTTTTCAAAAACATGAGAAACGGCGGTGGAGGCCGGTCCGCCCAGGCATTGAATTAATCCATATTTTGCGCCCGCCACCTGGTTCGCTCCGGCCTGCCCTCGCAACTGGGTCGCCGCTTCGACGGCTTGATACACGCCGGTCGCACCGCCCGTGAAGCCGCGCGCTTTGAGTCCGCCCATGGTGGCACACGGGATTTTTCCTCTCAGGCTTATCTTGTCTTCCGCGGCAAGCTTCCAGCCTTGGCCCTTGATCGCAAAACCGACGGCTTCAAGCTGTAAGGCGGCGTAAATGCTGAACATGTCGTGATATTCAAAGAAGCTGATCTGATCCAGCATGATGCCGGCCTGTTTCATCGCTTTGCCTGCGGAAAGTTGAGCCACATCGAAATACAGCAGGTCTTTGCGATCATGTAAAGCCAGCGTGTCGGAGGCCGAGGCAGAGCCGGAAATCTTCACGAGCGGATGAGCAAAATTTGTCGGGAGCAGTTCACGGCGTGTCAAAATGAGCGCGGCCGCGCCATCTGCATTGGGGGCGATATCATACAGATTGAGCGGCTCGCTGACCATTTCCGCTTTTATATAGGTTTCAGGTTTGATGGCTTTTTGGAACATCGCAAATTTATTTCCTGCGCCGTTGGCATGTGCTGTGATGGCAAAGCCCGCAAAACCATCCGCGGGGACCTGGTATTCGTGCATGTAACGCCGCATGAGAAGCGCGGCCTGTGCGGTGAGCGTCATGCCTTGCACGGCCTCAAAATCCGAATCGCTTGTGGTGGCGAGTGCAGCATCTATGCCCGAACCGACTTGATCGGTAAATTTCTCCACACCGACCACGAGCGCCACATCCACCATGCCGCTTGCGATTGCCAGATAGCCCTGCCGTACTGCTGCACCGCCGGATGCACCCGCAGCCTCAATGGTGATCGCTTCAATGCCGGTCAGGCCTGCATTATCCGCTATCAACGCGCCGAGGTGCGCCTGGTTGGATAGATTTGGGGCGAGCATGTTGCCCACGAACAAGGCTTGCGGTTTTAGCCCGCCGCTATCCTTCACTGCATCTTTAATGGCAGCGAATGCCAGTTGACGTAAACTGATATTCCAATGCTCGCCAACTTCCGTTTGTCCAATGCCTGCAATTACTACATCTGTCATTTTTATTGTTTCCAAATATTCTTTATGAATTTCAACTTCTCGATCGTCTGATAACTGCCGCCGCCTTCATGTCCGTTGTATGGATACACCTTGATATCTTTTTCGCCCATCCATTGATTGTATGCGGCATAGACAGTAGATGGGGGACAGACCTGATCCATGAGACCTGTGGAGAACAAAGCCTTAGCTTTTGCGCGTGCGGCAAAGTTAATCCCGTCGAAATAAGATAATGTATTGAAAACTGTTTCCAATTTATCGCGATGGATGTGACAATAATCTGCAATCTCTTTATATGGATAGGTATCCACGAGTTCTGTGGCGCGGCGATAATGACAAAGGAATGGCACATCCGGCATGGCCGCCGCCACCTCCGGCACAAGCCCGGCCGCGGCGAGGGTAATGCCTCCGCCTTGTGATCCGCCTGTCACGGCGATTCGTGATGCATTCACTGCGGGATGACCGCATGCTGT